>CAKZQE010000173.1 GCA_937139465.1 uncultured Gammaproteobacteria bacterium | reverse complement strand
CTTATGCTCGTCGTGGCCCTTGTGCTCGTCGTGGCCCGAGTGGTCGTCGTGGCCCGAGTGGTCGTCGTGGCCCGAGTGGTCGTCGTGGCCCGAGTGCTCAGCCAAGAACACCGATTGCTCGTCTCGGACGTCCCACAGCTGAATGCCATCGACCGCCAGCAGCTCGAGGCTGTGTGCGCTCGGCGCTAGCGTCGCGACCGACTGCGCCAACGCAGGCATCAGCGCTGGCCCGACCCAAACCACCATGTCAGCCGTGGATAAGGCACGGGCCTGCGAGGGCTTCAGTGCAAACCCATGTGCCGATGCACCTTGAGCCAGCAACAGCGAGGGTTCGGCCACACCACCCATCAAGGACGACACCAACGAATGCACCGGGGGGATGTCGGTAACAACGGCGGGCGCCGCCAGACTGTTTAAGGAAAGCGCCGTCAAAGCCGGAGCAGCAAGTGATATAACATAACGTTGAATTTTCATAGGTGCGGTATAGTATATCGTTCTATTCAAAAGTCTAGAGTGCGATCTTGAACACCTCCGAAACCCCGAGCTTTGAGCGTCATGACCATGAGCGCTGCATACATTCGACCGTTGGCCGGGTCGCCGCGGCGTGCGCCGAGCGCGGGCTGCAGCTGACCCCGGTGCGCAAGCGCGTGCTAGAACTGTTGCTGGATCAGCACAAAGCCCTCGGAGCCTATGAACTGCTGGACGCTTTACGCGCCGACGGACTTGGCTCACAACCACCCGCCGTTTACCGCGCCCTCGAATTTCTGGTCGGCAACGGATTTGCGCATAAAATCGAGCGACTGAATGCTTTTGTTGCCTGCTGTATCGACGAGACCCAGCATTCGCCGGCATTTTTAATTTGCCGCGGCTGCAACGCGATTGCCGAGGCCGAATCCGATGGGCTCAAAACCGCGATCGAAGACACCGCCAGCGCCTGTGGTTTTGTTGTCGAGCAGCGCGTGGTGGAAATCGAAGGCCTGTGCCCGCAGTGCGCGATCGCCCAATGAATCCGCTAATCACCCTCAAAAATGTTCAGGTCACCCTGGGCAAACGGCGGGTTTTGCACCGCATTGACCTGAGCCTCCATCCGGGTGAAATCACCACGGTTGTGGGCCCGAATGGGTCGGGCAAATCAACGGTGCTGCGGACCATCATCGGCGCCATCCGGCCGACCCAAGGCACGATGGCCCAAGCGGATAACCTGCGAATCGGCTATGTGCCTCAAAAGCTGCACATTGATCCGACCTTGCCCATGACCGTACGACGGTTTTTATCGTTACCCACACCGGTGTCCGATGATGTCGCCACCGCCGCACTTCAGCGCGCGGGTGTCGGAGCGCACGCCCACCAGCAAATGACAGACTTATCCGGCGGCCAGTTCCAACGGGTGTTGCTGGCTCGTGCCCTGCTGAACAAGCCCAACTTACTGATCTTGGATGAAGCCACTCAAGGTTTGGATCAACCGGGATCGGCCGATTTTTACCAACAGATCGAGCAGGTTCGCGATGAACTCGGCTGCGCGGTGCTGATGGTTAGCCACGAGTTACACGTGGTCATGAGCGCGTCCGACAGGGTGGTGTGCCTGAACGGGCATATCTGCTGTCAGGGCGAGCCCGAACACGTCGCTTCCGCGCCGGAATACCGAGCCCTGTTTGGATCAGGCACCCACGGATCCCTGGCCCTCTATCGCCACGACCATAACCATAGGCACGATCATGCTGGATGACTTTTTTACCCGAGCGACCCTCGCGGGTTTCGGCGCGGCTGTTGCTGCCGGCCCCTTGGGCTGCTTCGTGGTCTGGCGACGCATGGCGTACTTTGGCGCTGCCACGGCACACGCTTCAATTTTAGGCGGCGCCCTCGCCCTGGCGCTGCAAACGTCGGTGTTTTTGGGGGTGCTCAGTGTGGCGCTGCTAATGGCGGTGACCGTGTCCGGGCTTAGCGGGCGTGGCGTTGCAACCGACACCTTGCTGGGCGTGATGGCGCATTCGGCCCTGGCCATTGCGCTGGTGGCTGTGTCGTTCCTGTCCGGTGTTCGCATTGACCTTATGGCGTACCTGTTCGGCGATATTTTGGCCGTGGGTAAAACCGACCTAGCAATTATTTGGGGTGGAGCTGTCACGGTGCTCGCCCTGCTCGCTTGGCGCTGGTCCGCGTTGCTGACCGCCACTTTGAATCCAGACCTTGCCTACGCCAGCGGCATAAACCCACAGCGCGAACAGCAAATACTGACCCTGACCTTGGCCCTCGTCGTCGCTGTCGCTATCAAAGTCGTTGGGGTACTTCTGATCGCTGCGATGTTGCTGATCCCCGCGGCGGCCGCACGGACGCTGGCCCGCACACCCGAGCAAATGGCCATGATGGCGGCGGTTATCGGGGGCGTGTCGGCCGTCGTCGGGCTTCGCGCCGCCTTGGTGTTCGACACCCCCGCCGGCCCCAGCATTGTGTGTGTGGCAGCGTTTTTGTTTGTCGCTGCCAATCTGGGCAAGCGGCTCGCGCCCGGGACCGGACTCGGGACCGGACTCGGGACCGGACCCGGGCAACATTGACGCAGCGTCCGGCCGTGCTTCGGCGATCAGGCCCGTGATAAACTGGCAACCACCAACACTGGAGGCTGGCTATGACTGAACCCAAAGAACGCTCGAAATCACTCAACGAAAAACTGCCCGGCGGCTTGTCTGGCGTCAAAGACCAGCGTCGTCAAATCGACGGCTGGGTTGGCCTTGGCATTGGTGTCGCCGTGGTCGTCCTGCTGCTGGTTTACTCGCAAAGCTAACCAACCCATTCTCGCCCCCCATTGCCGGGGGCATTAATTTTTTCCTCAAGCTTCCAATACTTTGGTCGTAGCCTTAGGGTACGACTGAGCATTCCACGCTCTCCCAACAAGTAAAACAAGGAAGCCACAATGAAAAAAGCTCTCGCCCTTGCCGTACTTAGCACCACGCTAGCTACCCCTGTCATCGCCGACGAACTCATGGATGCCGTGGCAAAAATTGCCCCGGAAGTCTCGTCGTGGCTCAACGATCCGGCGGTTGTCGATGCGGTAAAAGCACAGAACGCGGCCCATGCCGGCCTTAGCGACAGCGACATTATCGACTTGGATAATCAGTGGCGCGCTGAAACTGAGGGGGGTGCTCAACCCCTGATTGAAAAGGTGATGGGGAACTCGTTGTCAGCCTACCTGACTGACGTCAAAGACGCGGCCGGCGGCAAATACACCGAAATTTTTGTAATGGATAACCGAGGCCTGAACGTCGGCCAAAGCGACGTCACGTCCGATTACTGGCAAGGCGATGAGGGCAAGTGGCAAAACACGTACCTCAAAGGCCCAAGGTCGGTCGACGTCAGCGAAGTTGAGCTGGACGAGTCAACCCAGACCTACCAATCGCAGCTGTCCCTGCCCGTCGTTAGCGGCGGTGAGGTCATTGGGGCGGTGACGGTTGGCGTCAACGTAGACATGCTGTAACCGAGGCCATACTGATGTTGAAACTGTTTTCCCGCGTTATTCCACGCTCAATCGGCGTCAAAACGGCCACCGCAGTGACCGTCTTGGCGGGTGCGGCCTTTGTTTGGTCCGCAGTTTCAACGGCTAAATCCGAGCGAATATTGCTCGAGCAGAGCGCCGCCGCGAACTACGCGGTGGTGGTCGATTTACTCGCAGCTCAGCTGTCGGGCGCTTTTCGCTGGGGCAAACCGGCACAGATCGAGAGTGCCTACGCGACACTGAGCGAGGGTGACGACTCATCCGTCGTCGCTCTGCACGGCATCAAAAAGTCCGGTGAGCGCTTCATCACCAAAGAAGCCGACGCGGTCGCCGGCAATCCCGACCTGGCGGCTGCACTCGAGGGGCTCGCGCTCGATGCCGAGCCCTCTGTCCAAGTCGTTGGTGATCTGATGGTCGCCATGACGCCGGTATTGGATGCCAAAAGCGGCAACCCAGTCGGGGCCATGGCCGTGACCTGGTCGCAAGCGGCGTTGAACGCCACGCTCGCGGCGGAAATGCGCAACCAAATTTTGTGGGGACTGGCTAAAACGCTGGTCGTCGCTGCCATTGTGTTTTTAATGTTGCGCCAGTGGGTGTCGCGCCCCCTGACCCGCGCCTGCGCCACTGCATCGCTGGTCGCCAGCGGCGATCTGGACACACCGATTTCCACGCGCGGCCGCGACGAGGTCGCCGATCTGATGCGCGAACTGGCGGACATGCAGGCGCAGCTTCGAAAGCGCCGCAGCGACGACGCCGTCAAGGCCACGGAGATGCAAAGCCTGACCAATGCTTTGGACAGTGCCTCGTCCTCTATTTTGGTGCTGACAGCCGATTCGGACATTCAGTTCGTCAACCAAGCCGCCCAGCAACTGCTAACTAACTACCAGCAGGCCATCGGCTTCAGTGGCGACCTGATTGGCCAGTCATTGCCGGCAATGATGCCAAGTATCCAGGGCTTGGAGTCTGCCCTCACGGAGCTCCATCAGCCCCGAAGCTTCCGATTCAGCCTACCCGGCTTCCAAGGCCAGCTCACGGCCACGCCGGTCATGACCGTGGATGGCGAACGCAGCGGCTGTGTCGTCGAATGGCAGGACAACACCGAGCAGCTGGCGATCGAACAAGAAATTGCCAGCCTCGTCAGCGCCGCCCAGCAAGGTGACCTGAGTGTGCGGGCGAAAACCGCCGGTCGCGATGGCTTCCTACTGGGGCTGTCCGAGGGCTTCAACGCCCTCTTAGAAACCTGGGACGACGTGCTGGTCGACGTCAACAGCGCCCTTGGCCAGGTGGCTGAGGGCGACTTAACCCCGCGATTGAGCCAAAACTACGATGGCGCATACGCGCGACTGGCTGCCAACCTCAACCAGGCACTGGAAAAAATGGGCGCAACCTTGACCCAGATTGACGAGCTTGCCGACAGCATCTCATCCGGTGTTCGCCAAATTAACTCAGGCAATCAGGACCTGTCCCAGCGCACCGAGCAGCAAGCCAACGAGCTGCAACACATCATGCAGTCACTGTCAGAATTCAGCGCCAGCATGCACACCAACGCCGAGTCGACACACGCCAGCTCCAACGAAGCCCAGGCCACTGTTTCGCAAGCGTCGGAAAGCCAACAAACGCTGAGTGACGCCATCGCGGCGATGGAGCAAATCAACCAAGCCAGCTCGCAAATCAGCCAGATTATTGGCGTGATCGATGAGATTGCCTTCCAAACCAACCTGCTGGCCTTGAACGCCAGTGTCGAGGCGGCTCGCGCTGGCGAAAGCGGACGCGGATTTGCCGTGGTCGCCACCGAGGTTCGCAACCTCGCCCAGCGCTCGGCGACCGCTGCCAGCGACATCAAGAGCCTGATCTTGGACAGCGAACAGAAAGTCCAGGCCGGCACCGCCTTGGTGAACCACTCCGGCGAGGCACTGGCGGCGATGGTCGACCGCATCGGCCATTTGAGTGAGGTGTCACAGGCATTGCGAACGTCGATCGATACGCAATTGGGGGCCCTGGACAAGGTTCAAAACGGTACCCAGAGCATCGATAACTCGACTCAGCAGAACGCCTCGCTGGCCGAGCAAACCTCGGCTGCATCGGAGCTGCTTGAAGCCCGGGCGAAAGAACTGTTCGATTCGGTCCGCCTATTTAAAGTGTCCTAGTGAACCGGCGCCCCGCTTCTGGCACATTTGGGTCCTTTTAACGAAGGACCCTTTTTATATGTGGAACGAAAAGTTTGGCGGTGAGGACTACTTTTACGGCACCCAGCCCTGCCAATGGTTGGTGATGAACCGCCATCGGTTCGGTCGTGGCCAGGCTCTGGCGATCGGCGATGGTGAGGGCCGCAACGGCGTCTACTTAGCCTCACAGGGCTATCACACCACGAGCTTGGATCAGTCCGAGGTCGGCTTAGAAAAGGCTAAGCGTTTGGCAGCCGCTAACGGGGTTAGGCTGACGACCTGGCACGCTGACCTTGCAGATACGAACCTGATTGATGACCAATACGACTTGATCGCTGCGATTTACGCACACCTTCCCCAGCCGCTGCGGGCCACCACCCACGCCCAATGCGCCAGTGCCCTCAAGCCCGGCGGCTTGTTCATCCTTGAAGCCTTCCACCCCTTGCAGCTGAACTACCGATCCGGCGGACCTAAGACCGAGGACTTGCTGTACCGGGCGGATGCAATCTGCGAGGAACTCAAAGGACTCACCATCGTGGATGCGCTCGAGGGGCGGACTGAGTTAAGCGAAGGGTCTGGACACCGGGGCATGGGCTACGTCACCCGAATTGTTGCCCGACGGGATTAGTCGGCGCGCTTTGCCACAAACAGACGGTGAACGCGGGCGTCTTTTGCGTCGACCCGGGACTCGATGACGCCTTTGGCCTTGAGCGCTTCCAGCGCCCGAAATAGCGTTGCCCGCGAATAGCCTGACATGAGTTCGTGACATTCGACGTCATGAACACTGGCGGGGGTCTGATGGCTGTCGGCGTAGCTGACCACCGCGAACACGACTTTTTCCGCCGTCGGCCAGGTAGCAACACCCATGGCCGCTTCGGCATCTAATAGCGTCTGTCGTAGCCGATAAAGGCTAGCGATGCGCTCGCGCTCCTCGTCTCCCATCCTTATCCCCAATTCCCACCGGTGCCATCCCGGCGACGAGGACCATAACAAAATCAGCTTGATAATCAATCGGATAAAAACACGTTTAAAATCAGTCGATAACAAGACTTACATTAATCCAATTGTGACAATTAATATCGAATAGAAACCGAAATTACGGCCAAAACTGGCCGTTGTCGGGAACAGCAGTCCCACAAAGTGACCCAATTATTGAACCGCCGAGTGAATTCCAATGCACGGCATTGGACCAAGAGGCGAGCCTCGGCCTGCTAACTGACCCCGACGTAACGCGAGCGGTTGTGATTTACCGCCACCAACGTGTTCAAAATAATCGCGGATAGGACCGAGTACGCCAAGGCGCCGACCGGCAACATCACGAATGCAAGCGCCAACACCCCGGCATCGAACGCCAACTGCACGTAGCCGGCCTTGATGCCGAAATGATCCTGCAGAAAAGCCGCCAAAATGCCCGACCCACCGAAGCTGGCACCGTGACGGAACACTGACAGTAACCCAAGCCCAACCAGCACGCCGGCCACCCAGGTCCCCAACAGCGGGTCCAAGCGCGAAAACTGGATCATTCCCGCGGCCCACTCGAGCCCAACCGACAACAGGGTTACGGTCGCCAAGGTTCGCAGCGTGAACGCCCAACCCATTTTCACCCAGGCAAACAGGTAAAACGGCAGATTAATAAGGGAATAGCACAGGCCAAGGCTCAAACCCGTGCCGTAGTGAACCAGCAGTGCTAACCCAGCGGTTCCACCGACCGTCAGCCCCAAGTCTCGGAAAATCAGTAAGCCCAACCCGCACACGGTTACGCCAATGGCGATGCCAAAAATGTCTTCCCACAGGGCGTGTTCGGTGGGGTCGCGTTTGATCGGTTCCATGGAAAAATTCCGGCATCAAGCAATAGATGAATCAAACTAACCTATGAACGAGAAAGCGTCGTTCGGCATTCGACCAAGGTCGAACTAAACTGCGCGACATCGAATCGACGCCCGCAGAGGATCGCAACCATGACACGCCTGAAACGCACCCTAAAAGACCTGTTTAAAGCCCAGCTGACACACAAGCGTACCAGCTATGCCGAGCGTTACTTGGCGGGCTCATGCTCGCTGGAAGAGGTTGAACGCCGCCAGCGCGAACTGACGCGGATGGGCCTGTAAGCCCTAGTCCAACACAACGGTTTTAAGGCCGTTGACGAACACCCGGCGCTCGCTGTGAGCCTTCACAGCGCGCCCTAGAGCCAAGCACTCCATGCTGCGGCCGACGTCGCGCAGATCGTCCGGCTGGTCACGATGACTGACCCGGGCGACCTCTTGATCGATAATGGGGCCTTCGTCCAGGTCACTGGTGACATAGTGCGCGGTGGCGCCAATCTGTTTCACGCCTCGGTCAAACGCCTGGTAGTAGGGGCGCGCGCCTTTAAAGCCGGGCAAAAACGAGTGGTGAATATTGATACAACGACCGGCCAACTGCGCACACAGGTCCTCGGTCAAAATCTGCATGTAGCGTGCCAGTACGGCCAGCTCACAATTCGTTTCCTCAAAGACTTCCATGATTCGAGCTTCGCGCGCCGCTTTGGTCGCCTGGGGCGAGTCCAACTCGGGCAGTAGCTCAAACTCGACCTCGTAGAATTTCGCGATCGGCTCCAGCACGGCGTGGTTAGACAGGATCTTGGGAATCTCGATATTCAATTCGCCGCGCTGTTGACGCTGCAGCAGATCAATCAGGCAGTGATCGTGCTGGGACACCAACACCAGCGTGCGCATGGGCTGGCTTTTCTCGCTCCAGGTAGCGGTCATTGCAAAGCCTTGCTCGACTGGAACAAAGGCCTCGCGCAGCGACTCTAGGGTTTCGCCGGCACCGGGCATAAACTGAATCCGGGCAAAAAACAGCCCGGTCTCCAGATCGTCATACTGTGCCATCTGGTTGATAAAGCAGCCCCGGCCGCCCAAGAATCCGCTGATCGCGGCAACCAAGCCAACACGGCCTGGGCACACCACGGTCAAAATTAGGTTTGTCGATTCCATGTCGTTCTGTTGTCCTTAGCAATCTCAGGTGGTTAGGTTGGTCGCGCTGCTACCCAAGTAGCACCAGGCCGCGGCGAATCCGAACACGCACGGCACCGGCCGTTTCGCGCTCAAAGGCATCCGCCAGCGTCAAACGCGTGGCGTCGCGCAGCCCCGCGTGGTCATGGGCCAACTGCGCCAGACCCCAGTAGGCCCAGGCCCGCAGCAGCTTGCGGGGGGACGCCAAGCGGGCGGTTAAATAGTCATGAACCGCGTCCACGTGGCCCTCCGGCACCTTCACAAACTGCAGGCTCTGCATGACGTGAAGCTGCGCATCGGAATCCACAAGGTCCGCCCATGCCGCAAAAAAGCCGTCCTGCTGGGCAGGCGTCAGCTCCAGCGTGGCACGCTCGAAAAAGTGTTTAAGGACCCAGGTGGCGCCGCGCTGAGATCGATCGTCCGCGCAGCACCCCACTAGGGTGTCAAGAAAGTCAGGGGCACTGTGCTGCGTGGCGTATAGGTCAGCCATGACACGGGTGGTGCGGCCGTCCCACTGCGAAAGTGCGTCGGCGAGTTGGGTATTCATGCGGTATGTGGATTCCAGAATTTGTACGCTGTAGTTTCGCACGAAATGCGGGCCGCCGGGAATCAATGTCGGCGACAGCCTTGGCCGGTATCGTTATACTCCGCCGGCAAATCCAACAACAAGGCAGACCGTGGCAACCATTCTCGTCGTCGATGATTCCGCTTCAATGCGCCGCATGGTGACTCTGGTTTTGGAGGACGCGGGGTTTTCCGTCCTTGAGTCACACGATGGCGCGGATGCCCTGGCCAAGGCCCAAGCCGAAACCGTCGATGCCGTGCTCACTGACGTCAATATGCCAGTGATGGACGGAATCGAGCTGGTTCGGGCCCTGCGCGAGCTCCCCGCCTACAAGTTTACGCCGATGATCATGCTGACAACGGTCACGTCGAGCGACAAAAAGTCCGACGGCAAAGCCGCCGGCGCCACCGGCTGGATCATCAAGCCCTTCAGCCCTGCCCAGCTGCTAAACATTATTCAGCGCATTCTGAGCTAGTTAATACGAACCCATTCCCAGCGCGGTTCCGCCCCCGGCCCCCAACGAAACGGCAACAGCGACGCCCCAATGCCACCGGTGGTAACGCCCGGTTCGCCACGTTCGAAGGCCCCGCAGTGCATATCGCGCGGCGACACCGTTGGCACCAATGGACCGCCGATGTAGGGGAAGCGGATCTGTCCGCAGTGCGTATGGCCGGCAAAGCCCGGCGTTTCAAGCACCCCCGCGCCCTCGATCAGACCCTGCGGATCATGGGTCAGGGTCAGGGTAATGCCCTGGCAGTCGCCAGGGATCGATACCGGCGACCAGAACCCCGAATCTGTGTCACCTAAGCCACGAATGCAGGTACCACCTGCGCGCACGACAGTGCCTTCCACCAGGTGCATGTCGCTTTTCTTAAACTCGATAAACCAGCCCTCGCGCCAGGCACCGTTATCGTGATTTCCCAGCACGGCAAACACCGGCGCCACCGCAGTCAATCGGTTCATGGCCGCCACGATGGTGCGACGGGGTCGATCCATCCCACTGGCATCGCCAATAAAATCACCGACTAAAAAAATCGCCTGCGGATCCACCTCGGCCAGTTGTTCGAGCAATCGGTCGACTCGGGAAAAGTCACCGACCGTTGAGAAATGCAGGTCCCCGATCACCGCGACCCGGGTGATGTCCCCCGAATAGGTCGACGACGCTAATGTAGAATCAACCCGCTGCAAATCAGTTTGCGGATGCCAGCCGGCCAAAAAGATCACCACAGCGGCCGCAAGGCACAGGCAAAAACGTAGGAAAAATTGCATGTCGCGATGATGCCCTATCCCGCCCCACAGAACAGGCGCCATGGTGCAATGGGAAATGGAGACGACATGGGCTGAGGCCCTAGGCATAATAGGCTGGCAATCCCAGCACCCGCCACCTAAGGTCCACACCGATGAAAATCACCATCCTCGACGACTACTTTTCCCGTGCAAGCGCCTACGCGGACTGGAATCGGGCGGACTTCGCGACGATCGAATTTGTCGACCGCCACATCGCCGACGAAGATGCACTTGTGGACCTGTTGATCCATTCGGACGCCATTGGCGTTATGCGTGAACGAACGCCGATCACCCGATCGCTGATTAACCGGTTGCCAAACCTAAAGCTGATCGTAACCTCGGGCAAACAAAACGCCTCCATTGACCTAGCGGCGGCTCAGGCGCGCGGCATCAGGGTGTGCGGGACCCAGTCACCGGGACACAGCACGGCAGAGCTCGCCTTTTTGCTGATCATGCTGCTGTGCCGGCGCGCGATTCCCCTCATCAACGGTTTGCGGCAAAAGGGTGTTTGGCAGCCCGACATGGGACAGGATTTACGTGGCAAAACCCTTGGAATTATGGGCTTGGGCCGTATTGGCAGTCAGGTCGCCGCAATGGGTAAGGTATTTGGGATGCGGGTGATCGCTTGGAGCCAGAACCTCACGCCCGCCGACTGTGACCAGCAAGGGGTCGACTACGTGAGCAAAGCCGAACTGTTCAGATCGGCCAACTTTGTGTCGATCCATATGCGCCTGTCCGAGCGCACGTCGAACATAGTCGGCAAGGATGAACTCGGTGCACTGGGCGCCCATGGGTATTTGATCAACACATCACGGGCGGGGCTTGTCGATCAGGTCGCCCTGCTGAACGCACTGAACAGCAACGCCCTGGGAGGGTTGGGCACGGATGTGTTCACCGTCGAGCCGGCCACTCAACGCGACCCGCTCGTGG
Organism: uncultured Gammaproteobacteria bacterium; assembly: GCA_937139465.1. Lineage (GTDB taxonomy): Bacteria > Pseudomonadota > Gammaproteobacteria > Pseudomonadales > Litorivicinaceae > Litorivicinus. Next base: position 9,366 of record CAKZQE010000173.1, on the reverse strand, counting down.
CTCACCCGCGTGTCCTGGCCACACCTCACATCGGGTACTGCACCAAGGAAACCTTTGAAGTGTTCTACTCAGAAATGCTCGAGTGCTTCGAGGCCTTTCACGCCGGCCGCCCGATTCGAGTGCTGACCTGATCTGCAGTAAGACCCTAGCTACGGCAGCCAGTCCCACTGCGCACCCGGCGCCATCACCACAAAGGCGTCAGGCGACACGCCCTTTTCAACCAGCGCATCGGCGAGATCAGTAACAGGCTGCTCGTAAGGCTCGTCGGTCAACTGGAAGGTGCCCCAGTGCATGCCAATCGAAAACTCGCTGCCCACGGCCAGGTGAATATCCACCGCTTCGCTGGGGTTCACGTGCTGCTCTTTCATGAACCAGCGTGGCTCGTATGCGCCCACGGGTATCGCGCTCAAATCAAACGGGCCTAGGCGCTTACCGATATCGGCAAAATCATCGGACCAGCCGGTGTCACCTGCAAAGAAGAAGTTAAAATCGTCCGACGCCAGCGTCCACCCGCCCCACAGGGTTTGGTTGCGATCACCCAGCCCGCGGGCACTCCAGTGATGCACCGGAACCATGGTGATAGTTGCCCCAGCGAGATCGCGGCTTTGCCACCAATCCATCTCGATAGCGTTATCGATGCCCTTGCTGTTCATCCAGGACTCGAGTCCCAAGGGCACCAAAAACAGCGGCGATCCGCCCTGATGATTGGCCAATGCCTTGACCGAGGTGGTGTCCAGATGGTCATAGTGATTGTGCGAAATCACCACGACATCAATCGGTGGAAGCTCGGGCACCGACACCGGTGGCGCCACAAAGCGCTTGGGGCCGGCAAAGCTAAACGGCGACGCACGTCCAGAAAAGTGTGGATCGGTCAAAAAATTCAACCGTGGTGTTTGCACCAAAAAGGTCGCGTGTCCGAGCCAAGTCACGCGAGCGCCGGCGGCGGGCGTCGAAAAGTCCGGCGCTGCGGCCGGATAGCCTAACGGCGCCAAGGTGTCAGCAATACGCCGGTCGGAAAAGTAGTCGTCCAGCGGCAGTTCGGAGCGTTCCCGGCGCCACTTCAAAAAACTAGAAAAGGGTTTGTTGGCCTGGGAGCCGTCCGAATTGGCAAAGCCGTTATCGGTGTGGTGAGGCGGCCGGCTTGAATCGCTGTAGGTGAGCGACGCCCAACAGCATGACAGCGCCAGTAACAAGCGTGTCGGCGATAGTGTTAGCGCCCTGGCGAACCAAGCCGCCAGCTCGCTGGCTGACGGCATCAGGAGATTAACGCGCACCGGCAATACTGAAACCGCCGCTGTCGCCCGCTACCACTTCCCTTCGATGGTCTCGACGCGGTCGAAGGATTCGCCGATCAGCACGCCCAGCTCACGCTCTTCGCCGTCTTTCAGGTGAACCGACGGACGGCCATGGGCGAAGCGGTAATTACAAATCAACGCCACATCACCGACTTTCCAATTAATCGGGATGCCGTACTCGCCGTAGACGTCAATAAAGAACTGTTTTTCTTCGTCCGTCATTTCCGAGCCGTCACCGAAGGTCAGCTTCAGCGGGCGCTGGTCGGCGGGTAGATGACTCACCAATGGCCAGGTATCAAACCAAACCCCGTCGTCAGCCATGCTGCTGTAGAGCAGGTTGCGGTCCAGCCCAGGGAAATACTCAAACGCAGAAATATAGAAGCGCGTCTTCAACAGTCGATCGGGGCCCCACTCGACCTCTAGGCCGCGGCTACGTGCCTCGGCTGCCGCCGCTTCCGGGTCGTCCGTCAGCATCGACTGCTGCCAGTGGTTGTAAACACCGATGTTTTCGCGATCGATAAAGGCATCACGGTCGGTCAAATCGCGGTGATAGCAAAGCCCTAGCGCTTTCAGCTTTTGCCCAAAGGGTGTCGCCAACAAGGCTTCGGTGGCCTGCACGTTATCCGACACAAAGGTCGCGCCGCCCTGCGCCGGCATTTTACGGGCCATAAAACTGACCATCTTGGTGCTGGAGCCGATGTATGCCATTTCATGGTGGTAGTGCAGCCAGGCTTCCAGCGGCGCGCCGATTTCATAGACGTTCGGGCTGATGGTTTTGCGCGGGTTGGCGCCGCCTTCGTATTTACGCTGGTTTTTCAAAACCTGCGTAGCGATCAAGCGCATCGCCTGCAGTTCTTCCAAGCCGGTGTTGATGACGTGGACCAATCCCACATCGTCAAAGGTCTTTTGCATGCGGGCTTCCAGCTCAGCGCTGGGTTCAAGCGGCGCACCATTGACCCGGTAGTCATTACCGTCGATCACAAAAAGGTCAGGCGAGATGGCAGGCGTGCCCGTCCACCATTTCGGCTCGGTCGCGCGGGGGAGCTGTGCTAACACTTCTTCGGCAATCGCTGACATTTTTATTCCAAGGTTGAAAGTTTAAAAACGGCGATCAGTTTAGACGCGAAAAATAGGCCAAACAATCAGCGGTGACGCGTTTTTTAGACTTTTTCGCTTCACGTTTATTCCGGTTTGTGCGCGGTGACGACACTGACCGGCCGATCACACGCCCGTCAGCCCCTTGGCCCCGCCCCGCCAGCGTCGGTGAGGGCCTTGGCCAATGCGTTCTCAAGCGCATGCTTGTGCGTCAAATATTGGGTGGTTTGCATCGGCCGATGACGGTCACCCTCATGGCGACGCGGCAACTCTAAATCCGACACATAGGCCTGGTAAGCGGCCCCCGAGGGCCTGGAATCATGAATCGCCTGAGCCACCGTCGCCAACAGTCGATCACCATGGGACAGCGCACTGAAGCGCTCCGCCCCGACGCGCCAATCAAACGCCAGCGAGCGGTCAGCGCGCCAATAACCCACGGCCTGCACGTCAAATCGGTCCGGCAGCGGCTCGCCTGCGGGCTCTATAGGCGTCAGCTTCACCTGGGGCGTGTTTCCGGTCAGCTCTACGCACTGGACATCAGCGTCCCAGTCCCCAGGCTCAGGCACCACCAGGGATGCGCGCTGACGCCACTGGGTGCGCTGGGTAAACCGCGTCAACTGACCCGCCAGCCGCGCGCGGGTGTGCCAGGGGCGCGTAAACCGATAAATGGAACCCAACTCGTCGACACACCAGACGGTTGCGCGTGCGTCAGCAAACCGAATCAGGTAGGTCACGCGTCCGGGCTGGGCCATGGCACAGACCTGCAATAAATCCCCGGTTATGCCGGTGCTCGGGTCAAGTTGAACCTGGCCAAATATCCGCCGAGGCTGCTGCAGGTGGAACATCAGCGACGCCATGCTAGGAAGCTCAGTGATGACCGGCTCGTTTTCCCGAAAGGCAATGGCGTAGAACAAACCCGCCACCCGGAACACATAGGTCCCGGATCGGTAATCAGGGCGCGCAAAAAAGTCCGCGCACTCGTTGAGCAAGCGCAGGTAACCGTCGAGCGACGGATCGGCATCAAGGGTCTCGCTGCGAACTTCGATGTGGGCTTCGAAACCACCATCGACCCGGGAACTCAGTAGATTCATGAGCCCCTCGCCCAGTGCATCGAAGAAGCCCGCCTGCCCGTGGAAGCGGTGGACAAAGACCTCGCCCCACGAGTTTTGGCAAACCATTTCAATCCGCGACAGCGCGGGCAGGCCGTGCTCGCCACCGTTGTCGACCGTACTCAGCAAATACAGCTGACGGTCGCTGAACGCGGGTAATTCGAAGGCTTCAGGCATGGGTTGCCGGTCGGTTAGCAAGGTCATCAGGTCAAGCTGCAAGCGCTCGACCTGCTCCGCCGCCACGGCGGGTCCCTCAACGGTCAATTGCGTACGTTCGCCGATGACCTGATTGATGTGGAGCCACACCACGACTTGGGTTAACGACTCAAAGCGTCCAACCACATCGTCGTCAACCTGGGCCGTCCAGCCATGCAAGGCCGGGCGAATCGCCAATCGCGGCTCGTACACCGCCACCGCCAACCCGGTGTTAATACGCTCGACCTTGCCAGGCTTCGGCTCAAAACGAGCAAACAACTGGCGCGCCATCACGTCAACCCGCAGCGAACCTGCCGGCGAGATGTGCTGACTGCGGCAATAACGGAGAATCCCCTGAAAACGGTCGGTTAATTCATCCACCATGGCTCGGTAATCACGCATGATGCTGCGTACGTCACGCCCCTGGGTGCCGTCGATCGCGCGCAGATGTTCGCCACTCCACCCCCATTGCTTGACCAGGCCACGCAGTGCCATCGATTGCCAATGCGGCAGTAACGGGCTGGCCGCGGACAGCATGGCCGCCGTCTTGTAGTAAAAAGCCCGTTGCACAAGCGCCAAGCGACCGGGCTGCGACGCCTCGGATGCAACCGCCGAGATGGTGTCGTACAGCGCATGGTAGGGGTCTTTGGGCACCTGACCTGCACTCAGGTCTCGGCGGACTTGATGGCTCAGCAGACCATGCGGGTTATCCGCATAAAAGTGAGCCAAGTTCAGCTTCAGTATCGCCTTCCATGGACGCCGAATGGCTCGCGACAACTGCCCCATGGCGAAATCAGCCAACTGCTCCGGTGTTGGCGTTGGCAGCGGGCCAAAGTCAACCAACGCCTGTGCCTGACTGACTTGTGAATTAAAAGCGGGGACCAAGGACGTGTGCAGATGTTCCAATTCCGGGGGAATTAGCCACCCGGCCGGCAGCCCACCGGCAAGCACCACCGCTGTGCGGTAAAACTCATCCAGCAACAGAGGCGCCGGACTGCCCTGCTCGGCCCGTTGGTATGCGAAACTAACCGGGTCAATCAGAAAGCATTGCAGGTTCAAACCGCTGAGTTCAGCCCACAGACCGATGCCGGCCAACCGCCGTTTTAGGCTGCGACGCTCAGACTCGTTGAGGCCCGGACGGTGAACCACCCAGACATCCAGATCGCTATCGGGACCATGCGCTAGCGTGCCTGCGGACCCCATCAAGGCAACGGATACGATAGATTGACGGGCGACCTGATGGGCCGGCTTGATCTGCGCATCGAAGCGTTGGTTCAGCTGATCGATGTGCGCTTTAGCGGGAACGAAGCCTTGCACGCCACCGCAGGCGTCAGCGCTGACGTAGCCCGGAATTCGCTGGTGATTGATCGACAACAGCGTCGGCAACAGGCTGACAAAGCGGCGCTGGCCCTTGCGCATTTGTTCAAAGGCGCGGGTCCGTCGTTGTTCGTTGATTACTTCGCAAAACGCCAGTCGAGCCTGAACATCGGGTACCGCGGTCAGTTGCGGGCTCGCGCTGGATAGGGTTTTCCCATACCCGATAAGCGTAGGTCAGTATTTTGGATTGTGCGGACTTTTGCTAAAGCGAGTGGCTAGATGGTTGGTCGGACGGGGTCCATTCGGTATTGGCGGCGGTATTGGGCCGGGGTCATGCCGTGGGCCTTTTGAAACTGACGATAAAAGTGGCTCAGGTTGTCCAGACCGCAGTGCTCGGCGATCGCGGCGACGCTGCGCTCAGTTGCCACCAGCTCTTTGGCTGAGTGCGCCATCCGGATCTGATTCACGTAAACACTGGGGGTCGTCCCCAAATGCCGCTTCATGGAGCGGCAAACGTGCTCATGCCCGCGTCCACACAGCTCGACAAATCCCGCTGCACCGCGGCGAAAGTGCTCAGCACGGTGTATTTGCTCGCAGGCTTTTTGCAGCCAGCCCGGCACGCTGCCCTCGCCGTGCAGCGCTTGCCCCAAGACGCCAGTGCACAGCGCAAGTACGAACCCCTCAATTCTAGCCAAACTGCGCTCGCCCACCCGGAGCAGTGATTCAAGGGCGCGCAACTGGCTGGCTTGGGTTTCGTCCAACGGCATATGAAATGGCAAGGTCGCCCGCGACCAAAAAAACCGTTCGGCCAGTTCCGGGTAGCGCGCCCCCAAGTGTCGGACCGTGCTGGCCGGCACGCTAACGTTAACGATGGTGAGCGGATCGGCCGCCACTGACTCCAAGCCGTGCCGATCCGTAGGTCGAATAAACACCAAGTCACCCGGTGCCAAATCACGCTGGTACGCATTGATCCAGTGCGTGCCATGACCCGACACTATCCAGAAAACCTCGTAGTGATCATGATCATGCAAGGTTTCAAGCGGCGCGTCTTCTAGCGTCTTGTAGGCATAGAAAAAAGAATCCGCTTGGGTCAAATAATCCGCGAGTCGAAAAGTTCTGAATTTCACCGCCGCACCTCGACCATCAAAAATGTCAATTTACCACAACTATTGGTCAAACTCGGGCATGCCGGATTGAATCGAGGATGGTTAGGGTTCGGGTATGAAAAATAATGAAGTGTCCGCGACCTATTGGCGCGACGGATATGTACAACCCTTCGAAGGCTTGTCCAACGACGCCGACTGGCCAGATACCGTTGGACGTGTAAACGAGCTGCTGCTCCAGGCCGAGCCCCGCGGGGCTTACAGCGTTAATTGTTACCAAGCGCGCAGCAAAACCCTGTGGGAGCTCTGTCAACACCCGACTATTCTATCGGTGGTCAAGTCTGTCTTGGGGCCGGACGTTCTGTGCTGGGCCAGCCACCTATTCAACAAGCTTCCCGGGGACACAAAGGCCGTTCCGTGGCACCAGGACGCTGTGTTTTGGCATCTAGCGCCACAAAATACACTCACCGTGTGGTTGGCCATTGATGATGCCGACGCGGACAACTCGGCGTTGCAATTTATCGCGGGCTCCCACGCCGAGGGGGCATTGCCCTGGGCCGAAAATACCAGTGGCGACGTGCTTAATAAGCAGGTCATTGATCCGGCGCAGTATGGCGAGCCGATCTTCAACACGCTGCGTAGCGGAGAATTCTCGATCCACCATGACCTGTTGCTGCATGGATCGTTGGCAAACCGATCCAAGCGGCGACGCTGCGGGCTAACGCTTCGGTATTGCACCCCTGACGTGCGAATCACCGATAGCGTGTGGGAACGTGGCATAGAGGCAATTCACTGTTGCGGTGACGACAGCGGCGACTACTGGCACTTCCACCCCTGTCCGGCGGATGACGACATCCGCTCTGACCATGGGCCACGCAACCTAGGGGGCAATTAGATGGTCACACTCGCGCACATCAACGTCGGCACGGACAACTTGAGCGCATCGGTCGATTTCTACACCGAGGTGGTTGGACTTACAGCTGGGCCTCGACCGAACTTTGCCAGTGTCGGGGCATGGATGTATGCCGGCGACGTCGCCCTTGTGCACCTGGTCGAGCATACGCACATCGCCCGCGGGCCAGACTCGGCACCCACCGGCGCCATCGACCACGTGGCCCTGGACGAAACTGATTTAGCGGCGTTCAAACAGCGCCTTGGCCAGCTGGGTGTCGCGTTCACCGAGCAGCCGATACCGGATAACGAGGGCTGGCAAGTCTTCGTCGTCGACCCAAACGGGGTCAAACTTGAATTCAACTTTTTAGGTGAGTTCGCGTAGAAAAATAACGACAACAGGAGCTACAGATGAAGCACTTCAAGAAAGCACTGATGGCGGGACTGGTTGCCTCAGTCATGTCGGTTCAGGCCGACGTGGCCCGCGAGGACATGGTCATCTTTGACCTCGACCGAACCATCAAGGATCCGACCAACTTTAACTGGTTGACCCCCGGCACCAAACGCCTGCACGGGGCGCACCAAGCAATGTGGGAGCCGCTCTTTATCCTTAGCTACGGCACCGGTGAACTGCAGCCCTGGTTGGCCGAGTCCATGGATTCCAATGCCACCTTTGACGAGTGGACGCTAAAACTACGTGAGGGTGTCGAGTGGTCCGACGGCGAGGCTTTCAACGCTGACGACGTGGTATTCACCGTCAACATGGTGCTCAACAACGCGGACATCAGTGCACGCGAGGCCGCCACAGTGCGTGCCCAGGTCGCTAGCGTCAGCAAAGTGGACGACACCACGGTGGTGTTCAAGCTAAACGACCCCAACCCGCGTTTTGTCATCGAAAACTTCGGCGTGCGTATTTTCGGCTCCTTCCTGATCATGCCGGAGCACAAATGGGCCGGCCAAGACGCAGCGACCTTTGCCTTCAACCCCCCCATTGGAACCGGGCCCTACACGCTGGAAAGCGCGGCCACGAACCGCGCTGTGTGGGACCTGAACCCGAACTACTGGGGCGCGAAGACTGGGTTCACCGACATGCCGGCACCTAAGCGTTTGATGTGGCTGGAATCAGGCACGGAAGAGAACCGCGAACAGCTGATCGCCACCAACCAGATCGATGCCGCCCAGTCTGTCGGCATGGGAACCTTGGAAGCGATTCGGGCCCAAAACCCGAACGTGATTGCCTGGACCGACGGCCTGCCCTACGCCTGGCCGGACCCTTGCTCGCGTCAGATCGAAATCAACACCACCCAGGCGCCTTGGGACAACGCGGATATGCGCAAGGCCGTGGCGCACATGATCGACCGCAATCAGATCGTCAACGTCGCCTACGAGGGTGGTACCTCACCGTCTAAGTCGATGTTCGTGCAGTACGGATCCATGGCGCCCTTTGTTGATGCCCTGGTCGACGCGGGCCACGGCCTGTCCGCCAGTGCCAACATGAGTGAGGCCGACGCCCTACTGACCGCGAATGGCTACACCAAAGGCACCGACGGGTTTTACGCCAAGGGTGGCGAAACTCTGAGCGTTAACATTCATGTCAACAGCGCCAGCGCGGAATACACGCGCACCATCGACGTGGTCGTCGAACAGCTCAACCGCGGTGGCATCAAAGCCAAGGCCGTGCCGGTCGAAAACGGCGTGTTCTGGGGTGAAGTCTTGCCGCTGGGTAAGTACGAAATGAGCTACTCCTGGCTGTCGTGCGGATCGGTGAACGAGCCCTGGACATCTATGAACCGCTACACCAACAACGCCATGGCGCCTATTGGTGAGCGTGCGCCTGGGTTCAACAACACGGGCCGTTGGAACACCGACGCGACTCAGCGCTACACCGATATTGTGAACCAAATGGCATCAATGGCGATTGGTGATCCGGCGGTGCCAGGCATGGTCGCTGAAGCCTACGGCTACTTGGCGGACGAGATGCCGATTATTCCGCTGGTTCAAGCGGCCAAGATCCTGCCGTACAACACGACCTATTGGACGGGTTGGCCGACGCAGGACAACAACTACAACCACCCTGCGCACTGGTGGAACCACACACACCAGATCATCCATAACTTGGAAAAAGCGCAGTAAGCGCCTCGCCCACTCCCTCGGGGGTGGGCGTCATCCTATTTATTATCCGTGGCCATGTTACCTATGGCGGGAGTTCTCGTGGGCAGCAAAATACCGACCCAATACCTTGTCAACCGAGCCGTCACCTTTGTTTTGACCGTGTGGCTGGCTGCGACGCTGATATGGTTAATACCTCGGCTCTCGCCGGTCGACCCAGCGGAGATGATGCTGGGCCGAATGGCGTCCGGC
>CAKZQE010000172.1 GCA_937139465.1 uncultured Gammaproteobacteria bacterium | reverse complement strand
CGATTGGCGTCAGCGACGTCTTTGTGAGCGAAGGCACCATCGTTAGCACACGCACGCGTGATGCTGAGGCGCCCTTGCGCTTCAGTGCCCGCGCCCAAGACGACGACTTTTTAGACCTACCGCTGGTGGTGCTAATCAACGAGGGCAGCGCCTCTGCCAGCGAGATTGTGGCCGGGGCTATCCAAGACCTGGGCCGCGGGGTCGTCATGGGCACCCAGAGCTTTGGCAAAGGCAGCGTTCAAAGCCTGCTGCCCTTGGCCGATGGCAGCGCTCTTAAGCTGACAACGGCGCTTTACTACACGCCATCGGACCGATCGATTCAAAACGAAGGCATTGTCCCGGATGTGCTGGTGCGCCAGGGCACCCTGACCGTGGATGAGCGCCACGGGTTGCGCGAGTCAGACCTTGCGGGACGTCTGGACAACCCAAACAGCACCGAGCCCGAGCAGAACGCACAGAGCGCGCCGGTCGATGACTATCAACTACAGGAAGCCATTAACATGCTGCGAGGACTGGCCGTGGTGAAACGCCTATGAACCGCCGTGACTTAATCAAAGCCACTGGGCTGCTGGGATTGCCGCTGCCGACGCTGGCGGCCCTGCGCCCCACCATCGCGATCATTATGGACGACCTGGGCTATCGCCAGTCCGCCAGCTACGCTGCACTTGAGTTGAACAAAGCCGTGACCCTGGCGATTTTGCCGCACACCCAACACTCCGAGGCACTCGCCACCGGCGCCAGCGCCTTTGAGCATGAGGTCATGCTGCACCTGCCGATGCAGGCGCAAAACAACAAGTTCATGGGCCCCGGCGGGCTGTCGTTGGACATGGCGCCAACGAGCATTCGCGGCAACGTCATCGCGGGGTTTGAAAACCTCGGTGGTCACGCCCGTGGTTTCAACAACCACATGGGCAGCGCCTTGACCGCTTCGGAGGCGCATATGCGTTGGGTCATGGACGCGGCGAAACCGCACTGCGATTACTTTATCGACAGCATCACCACCAGCGAGTCAGTGGCGCTGGATGCCGCTAAGGCTGCCGGTTTGGCCTGCGCACGCCGGGATTTATTTTTGGATGACGCGACGGACGAACTTAGCGTTATCGAACGATTCGAGACGCTGCTGCTGCGCCAACGTGAAACGCCGCAGGTGGTGATTTGCCATCCGCGGGAAGAAACCTTGGATTTTCTCGGCCGCCAATGGGCCTGGATTGAGGACCACTACGAGGTGGTCCCCGCGTCCAAAGTTACAGCCTGACGTCGATGCCGGCCGCCGCCATGGTGGCCTTGGCCTGTGCAACCGTGTAGGTCCCGAAGTGGAAAATGCTGGCCGCCAATACGGCCTCGGCACCGCCGAGGGTCACCCCGTCAACCAAATGATCCAGATTGCCAACTCCACCTGAGGCGATAACGGGCACTGCAACCGCATCCGAAATGGCCCGGGTCAGGGCTAGGTCAAAGCCATCGCCGGTGCCGTCACGATCCATGCTGGTCAGCAAGATTTCACCCGCGCCGTAGTCGACCATTCGCGCCGCCCACTCAACGGCATTGATGCCCGTCGGTTTGCGTCCGCCATGGGTGAAGATCTCCCAGTGCTCGCCGACCTGCTTCGCATCGATCGCCACCACAATGCACTGACTGCCAAAACGGTCCGCTGCCGCTTTGACGAATTCTGGGTTGCTGACGGCGGCCGAGTTAATTCCGACCTTGTCAGCGCCGTGATTCAGCAGGTTACGGATGTCGTTCACCTCACGGCCGCCACCGCCGACCGTCAACGGAATAAAGACTTCCGAGGCGATCTGCTCGACCATCTGAAAGGTCGTGTCGCGGCCTTCATGGGTCGCGGTGATGTCCAAAAAGGTCAGCTCGTCCGCGCCTTGCTGGTCATACCCCCGGGCCACGGCGACGGGATCGCCGGCATCGCGGATATCGACAAACTGCACGCCCTTAACAACGCGGCCATCGGCGACATCAAGGCAGGGAATAATGCGCTTGGCAACGCTCACGGTGCGAACGCCAAGGCTTGAGCTTCAGCTAAATCCAGCGTGCCTTCGTAAATGGCTCGACCCGTGATCACGCCGCAAATGCCTCGGTGACTCTGGGCTTTGCAGGCTCGGATATCGTCTAGGGTGTGAACACCACCGGAGGCAATCACAGGGATACCGCCCGCTTCGGCAAGCTCCGCGGTGGCGTCGACATTAACGCCGGCGCGCATGCCGTCACGGGCAATGTCGGTAAAGATGATGGCGCTAACACCGGCGTCGGCAAAACGCTTGGCGCAATCGATCGCACTGACTTCACTGACATCGTCCCAACCGTGGGTTGCGACCATGCCGTCTTTGGCGTCCAACCCGACAATGATTCGGTTCGGGAAACGGGCACAGGCTTCGACCACAAAGGCCGGGTCTTTGATCGCTGCGGTGCCGATAATGCCCATGTGCAAACCAATTTCGAGGTAGGTTTCCAGCGTCTGCATGGTGCGGATACCACCGCCCAATTCCAGCTCCAGATCCGGGCAGGCCCGGATAATCTGAGCGACGACTTCCAAGTGGCGCGGCTCCCCGGCAAACGCCCCATCCAAGTCCACCAGGTGTAAACGGTGCGCGCCCGCATCCTGCCAACGTTTGGCCATCGCAACCGGGTCGTCACCGAACACATCGGCGTCGTCCATCCGGCCCTGTTTCAGGCGCACGCATTTACCGTCTTTTAGATCAATGGCGGGGATTACTAGCATTTACGGAGTCCAGTTCAAAAAGTTCGAATAAAGAGTCAGACCAGCGTGCTGGCTTTTTTCAGGGTGAAACTGCGTGGCAAATACGTTGCCCTGAATAATCGCAGCGACAAAGCGCTCACCATGAATGGCCGTCGCCGCCACATAGGGGCTGCCGACGTCGACGCTACGGAATGAGTGCACGAAGTAAAAACGCTCGCCCGGCGCAATGCCATCAAACAGAGCGTGGTCATGGTGTTCGATCTGATTCCAGCCCATGTGTGGAATTTTCAGGCCCTGCTGGCGAATGCTGGTGGGGAAGTGGTTGATTTCACCCTTGACCCAGTCCAGTCCTTCGACACCCCCGCTCTCGTCGCCGCGGGTAAACAGCGCCTGCATCCCGACACAAACCCCCATCATCGGTTTGGTTTGGACAAAGGTCTGCAGTGCAGTATCGAAGCCGGCATCCTTAATGCCCTGAACACAAGCGCCCATGGCGCCGACGCCAGGCAACACAGCACGGTCACACGCAGCCAGCTGATCGGGTGAGTCGATCAACCGCACGTCCCAATCTGGGCCGGCATGTTCTAGGGCTTTGGAAACGCTGTGCAGGTTGCCCATGCCATAGTCGATGACCCCTACGATCACAGGGCGCCCTTGGTTGACGGCGTGCCGGTCTGGCGCGGGTCACGGCTAACGGCGATACGCAGGGCGCGGCCGAAGGCTTTAAAAATGGTCTCGGCCTGGTGGTGCGCGTTTTTGCCCTTGAGGTTGTCGATGTGCAGGGTGATGCGCGCATGGTTAACCAGGGCCTGGAAGAACTCCTGCAACAAATCCACATCAAAATCACCAATGCGCGCACGGGTGTACTCAACGTCGGTGTACAAGCCGGGGCGACCGGACAGATCGATCACGACGCGGCTCAGGGCTTCGTCCAGCGGCGCGTAAAAACTGCCGTAGCGGGTCAGACCCTTTTTATCGCCAATGGCTTCGCGCAGCGCTTCACCCAGCACAATGCCCGTGTCTTCAACGGTGTGGTGAGCGTCGATTTCCAAGTCACCCTTCGCCTGGACGTTCAGGTCGATCAATCCATGGCGGGCGATCTGGTCCAGCATGTGGTCGAAAAACGGGACGCCGGTGTTCAGATCGCTCTGACCGGTTCCGTCAAGGTTGATGCTGACGCTGATTTGCGTTTCCAGGGTGTCACGGTTGACCGTGGCTGTCCGCTCGCTCATGGGTTTTCCTGCAGATGGAATAAAATAATCACGCGCATTATACCACTCCCAAAGGCCAATGACGCGGCTGACAAGGGCGCATAGCCTGCTTGCCTACGGACCGAATTTTTAAGGAGCGTCACATGCGGTGGGTATTCGGAATTCTTGGGGGCTTGGTGGCCCTGGTGGCAGTCGGCATCGCCACAGTGATCGCACTGTTTAACCCCAATGACTACAAGGGTTTGATGGTCGATCAAGCCGCGCAAGCCGGTTGGGACCTGAGCATCGACGGTGACATGAGCCTGTCGTTTTGGCCTTCGGTTGCCATTGACCTGCCCCCAACGCGGCTGGCGAACAAAACCGCCCAGCAATCCGTCTCGGTCGACAAGGCAGCGGTGTCGATTGCGGTGTGGCCGCTGATCAGCTCGCAACGCGTTGAAGCCAGCACCCTGACGCTGATCGCGCCAGTCATTCAATGGGACCTCGATGCGGCCGTGTCAGCCAAGGGCGCATCGGGCGCTGCCTCAGCCGACACCCAACCCGGCACTGACCTGGCCGGCTTCGCCATCGGCGGATTGGACGTTCAAAACGCAAAAGTTAGCCTCTACCAGGGCGGCCAGTTGGCCCACGACATTGATATTTCACGGCTTACCCTTGGCGCCCTAGCGCCGGATACCTGGGTGCCTGTCGATGCCACCCTCAGCTACCAAGCGCCGGGGATGGCTCCGATCGCCCACCAGCTCAGCGCAGACTTGATGACGAACACCGCGCTGGACCGCATTCAATTACGTGGTCTTGATAGCACAACCGCCGGTGTCCAGCTCAGGGGTGACCTAAGCATCACGCCAACCCCGCTGGCCATTGGTGGGGAACTGACCATCAGCGAGTTCAACCCACAGCGGGTGTTGGCCGGACTTGGCGTTGCCCTGCCGCCGATGAACAACCCCGACGCCCTGACCCGCGCAAGCCTGCGCATGACCTTTGACGAGCAGCGCCCAGCCTACGCCCGTGAACTGTCAATCGCGTTTGATGACACGCTGTTCACCGGCGAGGGCGGGCTGACATCGGTGGCGCCGCTCCAGTTCAACATCGACGTAACGGGCAACCAGTTAAACGTCGATGACTACCTGGCCCCATCCACCAGCGCTGAGGCACAGTCCACCGATCCGGCGGCAAACCCGGCCGCGCCGCTGGCGGCATTGGCCGGCATCGATGGCCAGCTAACCCTTGGGCTTGAACAATTACGTGCCAGTGGTCTGGTGCTGACGGACATTGATGCCCTCGCGGTGATCAAGGACCGGCGCATCGACCTGCAGCGCTTGAACGCCAACGGCTATGACGGCGCGATTGCGGCTAAGGCGGTTGTTAATGGGCGCTCGAGCGTGCCGAGCATGTCCGCTGAGGTGGGACTGACGGGCCTGCAAATTCAGGGGCTGCTGGTGGATGTCGCTGACTTTGGTGACCTCAGTGGCATCGCCAACCTGACCGGCACATTCACCGCTGAGGGTGCGGATGCCAACCGCATCATGGCCAGTCTTAACGGCACCACACAAGGCCAGCTCACCAACGGGGCTTTGAGGGGGCTGGCGATCGATTCGTTGGTCTGCGAGGGCATCGCGACCCTAGTAGGCGGCCAAAGCAAACTCGCAGGCGGCGACACCGCCTTTGACGCCATGAGCTTCAATTCGAACATCGTCAATGGGGTGGCGACCTTCAATACCTTGAAAGTCGGCCTCGCTAACCTGCAGCTGGCAGGCACCGGGCAGATTAACCTGCCGGCACAATCGATGGACATGAAACTGGGGGCGAACCTCGCCGGGGACAGCGCGATTACCGGCTGTAAGGTACCCAGCGCACTGGCCAATGCGACGATCCCAGTCGCATGCAAAGGCGGTTTTGGCGACGACCCGCTGAGTCTGTGTAAGCTGGATTCAAGCGGCATGGATCAGCTACTGAGCGCCAGCGCAAAAGCCAAGGCCCAAGAAAAAATCGACGAGCAAAAAGCGGCTCTGAAAACCAAGGTCGAAACCAAAAAAGCAGCCCTCAAAGAGGACGCCAAGGCCAAGCTCGAAGAAAAACTGGGCAGCAAATTGAAGGGCTTATTTAACTAGGCCAGCGTTGTGGGTTAGGGTGCGCGCATGCACCCTTTTGCAATCCGCACACTCGCCTGGTTTGATCAACACGGCCGCCATGACCTGCCCTGGCAGGGGCGCGGCCCGTATGTGACCTGGGTGTCTGAAATCATGCTTCAACAGACCCAGGTCACCACCGCCATCCCTTACTTTGAACGCTTCATTGCGCGCTTTCCTAGTCTTGATGCCTTGGCGGGTGCTGAGCTGGACGACGTTCTGGCGCATTGGAGCGGACTGGGTTACTACGCCCGCGCACGCAACCTGCACAAAACCGCCCAGCTAGTGGGCGGCGAACTGCCCCAAGACCTTGACGCCCTGGAGGCCCTACCCGGCATCGGGCGCTCGACCGCAGGCGCCATTCGCGCCATGGGGCACGGGCTGTACGGCGTTATTTTAGACGGCAACGTCAAGCGGGTATTGGCGCGTCACAGCGGCGAGCCCGAGTGGCCAGGTGGCAGCGCTGCCCAGAAACGACTCTGGGCCTTGGCTGAGTCGCTAACCCCCCGTGAACGCAGTGGCGATTTTGCCCAGGCCATGATGGATTTGGGGGCAACGCTGTGCACCCGAAGCCGCCCGCAATGCCAGCGATGCCCGCTGGCGGACGATTGCCATGCGCGGCGACACGGGCGCACGGCTGAATTGCCCGTGCCCAAGCCGAAAAAAACCACGCCGACCAAAACCCGCTGGTGGCTGATATGGCGCGATGACCAGCGCCGTATTTATTTAGAGCGACGCCCTGACAGCGGCCTGTGGGGCGGACTGTTCTGCCCACCCGAGGCGGACTCGCTGGACGCACTGCTGGACGACACTCGGGCGCTGTTTAGCCCATCGGCCCAGATTGACTGGCAAGCATTGCCGGCAATTGAGCACGCCTTTAGCCATTACCGGCTGGATGCGCGCCCCATATTGGTCAGCGCCAACTCCACCGATACAGTACGTGACACGCCCAGCGCCTGGGTGTGGCCGGATTCGGACATCGCGACCCCTGCGCCGGTCACCCGTTTGCTGTCACAATTGATCGATCACGACTAACCGAGGTAACCATGAGCCGAACCGTACATTGCCGAAAGTACAACGAAACGCTTCCCGGCCTGCAGGCCCCGCCCTACCCCGGCGCCAAAGGCATTGAAATCTATGAGCAGGTCTCGGCCAAAGCCTGGCAACAATGGCAGGCCAATCAGTTGATGCTGATTAACGAGCACCGTTTGAACCTGATGGACGCAGCCACGCGCCAGTGGTTAGAAGGCGAGATGGACAAGTTTTTCAGCGGCGAAGACTACGCCAAGCCCGAGGGCTACGTGGCGCCGTCGGGCGACTGAATCACCCGTGTCAGGGTGCGCATGAAGGCCGAAATGATTGGGGCGTCCTGGTCGGGGGTGCGCGTCATGCGGCACAGCTCACGCGGCGGCACGCCAACGGTCGCACGCACGGGCAACCCGCGCAGGGTCAACGCCGGCAACAGCACCTGACCGCCCAACCGGCGCGCTAACGCTATCGCCAACTCGGCGCTATCAACACGAATGTGCGGCTCGCTCACCCCAGCGCCAGCGAGCAGCTGCTCGGTGTGCGTGCCCTCGGTGAGCCCGATGCGCAATTCACCCTCGCCAAAACGCACAATCGGATCGCGATAAACGACCTCGGACACCAAGCCCTGCGATGCGGGACTACGACCCTGAATCCCTAAGTCCGCCTCGCCATGATGAATCGCCTCAGCGACCCGGGATGCGGTGCCTTCGATAACACTGATCTGAACGCCTGGGCGGGCTTGCGTGAACGCGGCAATGGCCTGGGGCAGCCACGCCAGCGCCACGGATGGCGCGGCAGCTAAGCGCAGGCGGCCGCCGTGACCCGTAGCAATTTCGGCCAACCGCGCCTGGGCCTCCTGATTGGCCAGCAGCGCGCGCCGGGCAACCGGCACAAATGCGTTGCCGGCCTCGGTCAGCTCGACCCGGCGGGTGGTGCGCTCGAATAGTTTGACCGCGGCCTGGTGCTCCAGGTCTTTGATCGACACGCTCAGGGCGGCCGGCGACTGGTGTAGCCGATCCGCCGCGGCCTTAAACGAACCGGTCTCGGCCAACGCCATAAAGGCAGCGATGTGACGCTGTCGCATCGGCATTAAATTAGCCCTAGATTAACAATGAATAATCTTTATTAGCTTGTAGCTAACAGCCGGTCAAGGCCTAATACGCACTACAGGAGACCTGCCATGACATTGCCCGCCGCCAACGCCGTTTTGATCACTGACTTTTTAAATGCCCTGCGCGATGCCGGGTTCCGCGGTGAATGCCATCAGGACAAAGCCCATCGGTTGATGATGTCGACCGACAACAGCGTCTACCAAGTTGAGCCCCAGGCCGTGGTTTACCCGGGCGTCGAAAGTGACCTCAGAGTGTTGATGCGCGTCGCCAATGAAAGCCGCTTTATGGGCATTCAGTTTGCGCCCCGCGGTGGCGGCACCGGCACCAACGGCCAAAGCCTAAACCACTGCGTCACAATCGACACCTCGCGGCACCTAAACAAGATTATCGATATCGACCTCGACACCAACACCGTCTGGGTCCAGCCTGGCGTGGTGCTTGATCAGCTGAACCAGGCCTTGGCTGCACACGGCCTGTTTTTCCCGCCGAATGTATCGACCTCATCGCGGGCCACCATCGGCGGTATGGTTGGGACCGACGCCAGCGGCAAAGGGTCGCGGCTGTACGGCAAAACATCGGACTACGTTGAGTCCATGCAGATCGTGTTAAGCGACGCCAGCGTGCTGATGACTCGCACCATGCAGGGCATGAGCGAACGGG
>CAKZQE010000171.1 GCA_937139465.1 uncultured Gammaproteobacteria bacterium | reverse complement strand
GGCTCCGCCGATTCGCTATCCCAACATTTACGGGATTGACATCCCCACCCACCACGAGCTGGTCGATCTTCAAGGTCGGCTGGCCAACCCCCACAGGGACGCTCTGGCCTTCTTTACCGCAGGTACCGACACCCTCATCCAGGGCTAGGTCGTTACCGATCATGCTGATACGACCCATGACCTCGGGACCATCACCGATGAGCGTGCTGCCCTTGATCGGCTCGGCAATTTTGCCGTTGCGGATGCGATAGGCTTCGGTGGTCGAAAACACAAAGTTGCCACTGGTAATGTCGACCTGCCCGCCGCCAAAGTTGACCGCGTAAATACCGTCGTCAACGGAGGCAATGATGTCGCCGGGGTCGGACTGCCCCGCCTGCATAAAGGTGTTCGTCATGCGCGGCATGGTCAAGGCGCTGTAGGACTCCCGGCGCCCGTTACCGGTGCTTTGCGTGCCCATCAAACGAGCGTTCAAACGGTCTTGCAAATAGCCGACCAAGATCCCGTCCTCAATCAGCACCGTGCGCTGACCGGCGACCCCTTCGTCGTCCACGCTCAATGAGCCGCGTCGATCGGTCAGGGTCGCGTCGTCGATCACGGTGACACCGGGCGCAGCGACCCGCTCACCCATGCGGCCTGAAAAGTTGCTGGTGCCCTTGCGGTTGAAGTCGCCTTCTAAGCCGTGGCCGACGGCCTCATGCAACAGAATGCCCGGCCACCCGGCGCCCAACACCACCGGGTACGAGCCGGCAGGCGCCGCCACGGCTTCCAGGTTGACGCAGGCAACACGCACGGCCTCACGAGCCCAGGCCTGACAGCGCTCGCCTTCGGTCAACTGCGACAGCGCGATACGGCCTCCGCCGCCGGCCTGACCACGCTCGCGCCGATCGCCCTCGGCCACGATGACGCTGACGCCAAAGCGCACCAATGGGCGCACATCCATCGCCAGGTTACCCAGGTTATCGAGCACACAAATACGCTCATGCAGGACCACCATCGACAGGCTGACCTCGGCGACCCGCGGATCGAGCTCGCGGGTGTAACGGTCCAGTTGCTGCAGCAGCTCAACCCGCGCGGCCCGGTCAATGTCTGCCGGCGTCGCGTCCCGGTATAAGCGCGGCGCGTGGGTGCGCTTGAGGTTGGCACTGCCCGTCTGACCGACCGCGGCGATACCCCCGGCCGCCCGGATCGCGTCGCGCAGCGCCGCGTCGGATAGATCGTCGGTGTAAGCAAAGCCAATTTGCTCCCCCGAATTGACCCGAATACCCGCCCCCTGATCGTGGCTATAGCCCGCGTCGGTGACGCGGCCGTCCTCGAGGGAAAACGATTCGAGCACCTGGTCTTGCAGGTAAAGGTCGGCAAAGTCGTAGGCTCGATTGGCGATGGCACCAAAAACCTGGGCCAACCGATCGGGGGACTGGCCGTGCTCGGCTAACCAGTCGTTAACAGGGTGTTGATCACTCACGATTATTGCTCCACGCGCAAGGCTTTTATGACCGGCTCATCGAAGGTGCCGGTCACTGTGTAATTCGTTTCACCGATGCGTTTCAGGCTGTCGCCCACCACCTGATCCGCCAACAGGACGATGCCGGCAGCAATGGCCGGAAAGCCGGCCAATAAGGTTGCCGCGGGTAACTGCGCCGACAGGGGCACCTGAACCCGCAGGCGATGGTCAAGCTGACCGCTGCCCAAATTCGAGCTACCGGTTAATTGCATCGTCGCCGAGGGGCCGTCAATGTCCAGCGGCTGGACAAAGTCCAGCTGGCCGGCGCGCAATCGAGCCTGCCCGGTGATGCGGTCAAAAGCTAATCCCGGTTTCAGCAGATCCGAAAAATCGAGGCGCAGTCGCCGCGTTAGGGAGCTGATATTCAGCACACCCAGCAAACGCAGCGCATCCGCGGCCCCTGGGCTGTCCAAAAATCGGCCGTCCGTCGTTTCCAGGCTGACCACGCCCGTGGCCTGACCGACCTTGGGAGCCCAGGGCAATCCGGGCCAGTCCAAGGTCAAATCCATCAGGGCCGAGCGGGTCTCCAGGTGTTCACCCCAGCCACGATCGCGCATCAATTCGCCAAGGTTTTCCGTCTCGATCCGCAGGTCAGCACTGGAGGATGGGGTCGTTTTGCTCCAGCGCGCCGAGCCCCGCATCAGGGCACCCCCTAAGGTAAACGACAAGCCATTGAAGGCGACGTCCTGATCCGTGGAGCGGATCTGTGTGTTCAGCCCAGTCAAGCGGTTATCGCCGATCACCAGCGAGCCAATGGCGATGTCCATGTCCGGCATGGTCGCCGGGGCACTGAAGGGTTCATCCTCCGCGTCGGGCGCTAACACCCGCCCCTGCACGCTGCCGGCGGTTAGCTTGAGCACGGGCCCAAAACGCAGCTGAGCATCAACCTGAGGGCCGTCAATACGCAGGCTCGAGGAATCAGCCTGCAGCTGTCCTTGGCCGAGGCCGATGCCACCCAGGCGCAGTTGGTTGGTATCCAGTGACAGACGCCTTGGCGCAGCGCTGTCGCTATTGCCACCTAGCAAGCCAGCCCAGCCCAGCAAGTCCAAGCTTGATGCCCCACCCGAGACCAGGCCGTCTGATTGCGTCAAATCCAGACGGTTATCAAAACGCAGCGTACGCCAGGCACCCGCGGTATCACCGGTAAGGCTAAGGGTGCCTGCGTGCCCGTCCAGCGGTGACGGCAGGGACAGCGCCCCCGCCGGGACGGTCGCCGCCACCGACCAGCGCTGCGGCCCCCAGGCAATGTCGGTATCCGCGCGGCCTTTGACGGTCGCGACCAAGGCTGGAGCGAATCGCCGCGTGGCCCACGCCAAGGGCACCGATGCCTGGGCCTGGACCTGAACGCCGCTGGACCCTGAGGCGGATTCGATACTGACCTTGGCCGGGCGATCAAACAGCGTGGCTTCAAACTGACTCGGTGCCAGGCCCTTGGCCAAGTCGATATTGACGACGCCGCGCACCGCCCCGGCCGTCAGCTCCAACGGGCGCACCTCGACCGTAGCGCCGGCGGCGTCGAGCGCCAGGGTACCCGTGGGGCGCTCACCCACCACCATGGATAAACGACCGCCAATGTCACCCCGAACCGCCACCGCATCGGTGACCGCGGTCAACTGCAGCGGCGTTTGTGCCAAAAATGCGGGAATCTGCTCGCCGGCGATCGAGGCGTCCGCGGCGACCTGCCAAACCTGATCGACCCGGCGCACGGCGGCGGAACCCTGAACCTCACCAAAGCGGGCTGCGTCAACGCTGATGCGAAGGTCTGCGTCGTTCATGCGGAACCGACCACGGGCGTCGGTCACCCGGGGCCATCCCTGAGCCGGCATCAAGGAGACGTCGGCGAGCCCGATATCAAGAGTCAGCTGATTCGGGTAGCGCGGGCTACGAAACAGCCAAATCAAGCCATCCGTGGCCACGGCCTGCGGCTGCGCCTGCTGCCAGAAACGTTGCCCCGCCTCGCCAAAGTACCGAACGGGCACACGGGACTGGGCTTGGGTGCCTTGGCTGTCCAGCGTCAGCAACAGACCGAGTTCGGGGCCCTCGGGGGACAGGTCCAGTCGAAAGCGGCCGCGGGCCTTCAGATCCGTGCTGTCCAGCGCAAGGGTGTCTGACGCCAATGACCAGTGCCCCGGTTCAGTGCGCTCCCAGGCCACGCGACCTGAGCCCGAATCCGTGATCGCCGGCGAGTCACCGGCGGCCAAACTGAAAAATTCGTTGATGCCCTCGACCTGCGCCATCCCAAGACCGCCGTGGAGCCAAACCGTGGCGCTATCGAACTGACCGCCTGGGATATTGCGAAGCGGCTCGGAGCGTCCATCGGACAGTTCAGTCACCAGGCGTAAGCCGTCGCCCGCCCATTCGGCCCGCAGCGACTTGACCATCGCCGTCGGTGCAATGGCATCCAAGCGAGTGGCCAAGCCGGTATTGAGCAGAGCAGACAATGGTGCTGGCCACCGTTCCACTGCGAACGGCGCCGTGCTCAAGCGCCAACCTTGCTCGGTTTGCTCGGCCAGCAATTCAGGCACCGCCAAGCCGCCGCTGATGCTGATGTCACGAAGCTGAGCGCGCCAGGGTTGGCCTTCCACGCCAACCCACTGGGCCTCGGCGCTCGCGCTGACTGAATCGAGGGCGGCATCGCCGCGCCATTGAAGGCCTGCAACAGCTCACTGAAGGGCGTGCCCAGCGGAATCTCGTAGTTTCCGGGTTTGTTGACATGACCCGAAACCGAAAACACCTTTGGTCCACCATTATTTGGCTTGCCAATCTTCAGGAACCAGTCGCCGCCGTTGCGCATGATGTGCGGAATGGAGGCCAGTGATTCGGTGTTGTTGAT
>CAKZQE010000170.1 GCA_937139465.1 uncultured Gammaproteobacteria bacterium | reverse complement strand
GGTTTTAATGAAAGCTGATTTGATGAGAAAAGTTGGCGGGTACGATCCAGGTATCCCGTGGGGTTTGGAAGATTGGAACTTTTGGTTGAACGCGGCGAAATTTAACCCAATCGTCCGGTTTGTACCGGAAATTACGTTTTACTATCGCCATCATAAAGGCACGTCCATGCGCAAAAAGATGTTTGCGGCGTATTTAGAGCAAACGAAAGCGATGGTTCGAACGAACCACGTTGAATTATACGAACCGGTGCAACTACTTCACGACCACGAAACGATTGAAAACATGCACGAAGACACGTTAAAAGCGTTGGAGAAGAAAATGCAACAGTTTCCATTACAGCCAATGCCGTACTTTTGGAGAGCGTTGCGAAGGACGAAGAAAATGGAATACGAAGAAGCCATCGATGATTTGAAAATCGCGTTGAATTTAACAACCTCGGAAAAACGATACAAATGGCAAATGTATTATCGATTGGCGCTTTTACACGAAGCGTTGGAGGAGTATCCAGAGGCGGTGAAAGCCATCAACGCGGCTCAGATGGCGTTATCGGGTGATGGCAAACATCACGTGTCGCTGGATAAGGTGATCCGCACAATGCGCGACACCGGTAAGGACATGCAGGCCAAATACAAAGAGACCTCGACGGGAGGCTTGGCCGTTAACGCCGTCGAGTGTTGAGCGGAGAACACCCATGAACGCACCCACCAACGATTTGATTCCGTTGCTGAATCTGGACGGCGTCGACCTGCCGATCCACGAAGCCACGGGCATGCCCAATGCTATTTATACCGACCCTGCCATGCTGGCGCTTGAGCGGCAAAAAGTGTTCGATCCAACCTGGGCGTGCATTGGCTTCGCCTCGGACGTAAACGTCAAAGGCGCGGTCAAGCCCATTGATTTTATGGGGATGCCACTTTTGCTGGTGCGCGACAAGGACGAGCAGATCAATGTCTTTCATAACGTCTGCTCCCACCGTGGTGTGCAGCTCGTTGACGAGCCAAAAGTTATCACCGGCATGCTCTGTTGCCCCTACCACTCGTGGACCTATGATCTGAAGGGCGCGCTCAAGGTGACGCCGCATATCGGCGGGATGAACATTCACACCCATGACGACTTTGATTGCGCCAAACACGGTTTGAAAGCCGTTCGCACCCAGGTATGGATGGGGCTCGTGTTTGTCAATCTCTCCGGGGATGCGGCCCCCTTTGAAGACCGAATCGAGCCGCTGCTGCGCCGGTGGGATGAGTTTTTCCCGTCCCGAGATTTTGAGTCCTTTGTGCCGGATCTGGCCCATGGCGATTTGACCTTGGACATTGCCTGCAACTGGAAGCTGGCGGTGGAGAACTACTGCGAGGCGTACCACTTGCCTTGGGTCCACCCGGATTTGAATACCTATTCCAAGCTCGAAGACCATTACAACATCGAGGACGAGACTTTCTCAGGGCAGGGCAGCCATGCCTACCGGCTCAGCGAGCACGAAGGCTTCAGCCTGCCGCGTATTGACGGTTGGCCCGCTGAACGCATTGAGAACGCCGAATACATCAGCCTGTTCCCCAACGTTCTGCTGGGTCTGCAGGCGGATCACGCCTTTGCCATGGTGCTGATGCCAAACGGCCAGGAACAGGTCCAGGAACGGCTGCGTCTGTTCTACGTCGATGACAGTGCGCTGGCTGATGACCTGTTGGCCGCCCGCCAGTCCGTGCTGGACGCTTGGCGCGTTGTCTTTTCTGAGGACGTCGGGGTGGTCGAGGCCATGCAAAAAGGTCGCCACTCCGCCGGGTTCGCCGGTGGTGCTTTTTCACCGGTCATGGACGGCCCGACGCATGCGTTCCACAAGTGGCTCGCACGGCAATACAAAAATAACTAAGGTCTGAGGAAACAACATGAGCACTGTTCACGACGACGCCATCGTCATTGATGGCTTGGTGATCGCCAAATGGGATCGCGAGCTGTTCGAAGATATGCGCAAGGGCGGCTTAACTGCCGCCAGCTGCACCGTCTCGGTGTGGGAAGGCTTCCAACAAACGGTTAATAACATCGGCGCGATGAACCGTTTGATCGATGACAACAGCGACTTGGTGATGAAGGTGCGCAGCACCGACGACATCTCGGCGGCTAAAGCCTCAGGCAAGACTGGGGTCATGATGAGCTTTCAAAACGCCCACGCCTTTGAGGACCAAATCAGCTACGTTCAGGCTTTCAAGGACTTGGGCGTTGGCATCGTGCAGATGTGCTACAACACCCAAAACTTGGTCGGCACCGGCTGCTACGAACGCGACGGCGGCCTATCCGGCTTTGGTCATGAAATTGTGGCGGAGATGAACCGTGTCGGTGTGCTCTGTGATCTGTCACACGTCGGCCCGAAAACCAGCGAAGAGGTCATCCTGGCGTCGAAAAAACCGGTGACCTACAGCCACTGCTTGCCGACCGGTTTGAAAGAGCACCCACGAAACAAGTCCGATGACGAACTGCGGTTTATCGCCGACCACGGCGGTTTTGTCGGCGTCACCATGTTCACCCCCTTTATGAAAAACGGCATCAACTCGACCATCGAAGATTACGTCGAGGCGATCGAGTACGTGCTGAACATCGTCGGCGAAGACGCCATTGGCATTGGCACTGACTTTACCCAAGGGCACGGCAAAGACTTCTTTGAATGGTTGACCCACGACAAGGGCTACGCCCGCCGTCTGACCCAATTCGGGAAAATTGTTAACCCCCGGGGAATCCAGACCTTGGGTGAATTCCCCAATCTAACCCAAGCGCTGTTGGACCACGGTTTCAGTGAAACCCTGACGCGCAAAATCATGGGTGAAAACTGGGTTCGCGTACTCAAAGACGTTTGGTTGGAGGACTAATCTATGGCCCATCACGCCCCAGAAATGCCAATACAGGTTGATGATGAAACCGGTGTTTGGACCACGGACGCGCTGCCCATGCTGTATGTGCCGCGCCACTTTTTCGTCAATAACCATGTGGCCGTCGAGGAAGCCTTAGGTGCCGAGGTGTATGCCGAGGCCTTGTACAAAGCCGGCTACAAGTCCGCCTATTTTTGGTGTGAAAAAGAAGCTCAGGAGCACGGGTTGTCGGGTGATGAGGTGTTTTTGCACTACATGACACGCCTGTCGCAGCGTGGCTGGGGCCTGTTCACCACCGAAGCCTTGGATGTGGCAGCCGGCACATGCCGGGTGCGCTTGGATCACAGTGCGTTTTATTTGCAGCTTGGGAAGGTCGATCGCAAGGTCGAGTACATGTTCACCGGCTGGTTTGCCGGCGCGATGGATCAAGTCGCCGCAGCCCAGGGGCTGGACGTAAAAACGGTTGCGACCCAGGTGCAAAGCCAGGCCGAAGACGGCTGCGACTTCGGCCTGTTTGAGACGGTGCCGCGCTGACGCGGTCTAGTTTGCCTTTGACGCTCGGTGGCGCTGTCGCGCCACTGAGGGTGACTCCCCGAAGAAATCTTTAAAGCAGTTGCTAAAGTGCGAGCTGCTAACAAAACCGCACGCCAGCGACACCCGAGTGATGGAATCGGAGGTCTGCACCAACAGCCGGTGAGCCTGGGTCAGTCGCAACTCGAAATAATACCGTGACGGCGATGCCGCAAGGTGGGTCTGGAACAGACGCTCGACTTGGCGACGTGACAGGTTGACACAGCTGGCTAATTCCTCGCTGGACAACGGCTCCTCAATGTTTGAACGCATTAATTGAATCAAGCTGCGCAGGGCTTCGGGCAGGCTCGGGTCGTCCTGCAGCATCGACGAGGCGGGCGAGTCGGTGACCGACAGCTGATCCGCCGCCAGAATTTCACGAATGGCACGGGCCAGATCCCGCCCGCGCTCGCGCTCGATAAAGCTGAGCATCGCCTCAAGGGTGCTGGCGGGGCCGGCACTGGTGATGCGCTCGGAATCCAAGGCAAAGGTTTGATCGGACAGCCGAACCTGCGGGTACTTTTCCCGTAACAACGCATGGTTATCCGGGTGCAGGGCGCAGGGGCGTCCGTCCATAACGCCGGCCTGAACCAGGGCGAGGGCGCCATTCCAGAGCCCGCCAAGGATCACGCCTTGCTGATCCGCGGCCTGCAGTTTTTCCAGCAACACGGGGCTGTGATTCAGGGTCGCGCGGTAACCGCCGACAACAATCAAAACGTCCAGGCCGCGGCCATCACGGTCCACCTCAATGCGATTGACACTGCCCTGCGCCTGCAGATCGATGCCAAGGTCGCTACGAACGCGGGTTTCACCCAGCGCAAAGGTCGAGTGCGTAAAGGCTCGCTGATGGCCCACCAGGTTGGCGGTCACCAGACTGTCGACGGCGGCGGTAAAGGTCATCATCGAAAAGTTTTCAAGCAGCACAAAGCCGACGCGAGTACTGCGCGTGGGGATGTCGTCGCTCAGATAACGGCGATTGGCGCTTTGGAGCGATTTCGAGAAGGTGCGCCGTGTTTCGGACATGCAGGGTCGCTTTTTATAATAGATGTTGTCCGGCGGATTATGCGACGATTTAGCCAAATTTGACTAGCGGAAAAACGACTGAAAATGGTGATGGTTGCGGACTTGGTCGATGATGTGGACTTTGCGGAGCGGGTGGCCGCGATTGTGGGGTCGTTCGAGGGCGCCAGCCCAGATTCCGTGGCCGCCCATGCACGGGCCGTTTACCCCAGCCTACCGGACACTGCACAGGCCCAATTGTTGGACTTGTGGGCGTCGCTGGCGCGGGAGTCCGGGTGGGTGTTGCCAGAGGTCAGTGCGGCGATCGCCGAACACCCTCTGGCACCGCAGTAGTTTGATGGTGCCTCGCCTCGCCCACGGACGCTTGGGCGCGGCCGGCGGTTGGCGCGTCGTATTCACAAAGATTTGTCGTAAAACCGAGGTTTCAGGGTCCCGTTGCTTTGTACTCTGGCGGAAATGGATCAACGGACCCGCCGCGTATGAACGCACCAGCTGCCAACACCATCAACCAAGATGCCTTCACCCCGGTTAACACTCAGACCTGGGTAAACGGCCGCCACCAGATGCGGTGCGTGAAAGTCATCGAAGAAACCTGGGACGTGAAGACATTCTGTTTCATGGCCGAGCAGCCGCTGATGTTCTTTTTCAAGCCGGGTCAGTTTGTCACCTTGGAGCTTGAAATCGACGGCGAGCAGGTCATGCGATCGTATACGATTTCCAGCTCGCCCTCGGTGCCATACAGCTTTTCGCTGACCATTAAGCGGTTGCCGGGCGGTTTAGTGTCCAACTGGATGCATGACAATATGCACTCGGGCGACGAACTGGTGGTCCACGGGCCGGTCGGCCGCTTCAACATCATTGATTACCCGGCCGAAAAGGTGCTGTTTCTGTCCGGTGGTGTCGGCATTACGCCACTGATGTCCATGGCGCGCTGGTTGTTCGATACCAACGCGGACGTCGACATGGTGTTTGCCCACAGCAGCCGCACGCCCCGCGACGTGATCTACAAGCGCGAGCTGCAGCACATGGATTCGCGCATTGATAACTTTCACCTGCACCTGATTTCTGAACAGGTCGAGGTGGGCCAGAGCTGGTACGGCTACCGCGGCTTCTTGGATGCGACGCGGCTTGAATTAATCGCCGATGACTTTTTGGATCGTGAGATCTTTTGTTGTGGCCCGAACGCCTACATGGCGGCGGTGCGAGACATCCTTAAGGAGGCGGGCTTTGACATGTCCCGTTACCACGAGGAGTCTTTCGGCGAGACGCCGGCGGCGGTCGAGGAACAGGCCATCGAACAGGCCGAACTTGCGGTGGAAGACGCCGAGGCCATCGACACCACAGAGATGAAAGCTGTCGAGTTTTCCAGCGTCGGCAAAAGCGTGCGGGTGGCCCCCGACGAGACCATCCACGCGGCCGCGTCCAAGCTGGGTATTCACATACCCAAGGCGTGCGGTATGGGCATTTGCGGCACCTGCCGCGTTCAGGTCCTGAGCGGGCAGGCGACCATGGAGCACAACGGCGGTATCACCGACGAGGAAATCGAAGAGGGCTACGTGCTGTCGTGCTGCAGCGTTCCCAGTTCAGATGTGGTGATCGACTATTAATACCTCAGTGATTGGCAAAAATTACATCGGCGGCCAGTGGGTCGGCGGTGGCGCCGGTGAGTTGCCCGTTACCGACCCCGCGACGGGGGCGCTGATCCAGCATCAGGCCCTGGCAAGTTCGGCTGACGTGGATGCGGCTGTGGCTGCCGCCCGCGCCATGGTGAATTCGCGTGCCCTGAGCGGTATTCGCCCGGTCGAGCGCGGGCGCATGGTGCGCAAGATGGGGGATTATCTGCTGGCCCATTGCGACGAGATCGCCCGATTACTGTCGCAGGAGTCGGGTAAGCCGCTATGGGAAGCCGTGATTGAAGTCGAGGGCAGTGCGCGCTACTTCGAGTACTACGGCAACCAAGCGGAGACCGTTGAGGGCCGCTCGA
>CAKZQE010000169.1 GCA_937139465.1 uncultured Gammaproteobacteria bacterium | reverse complement strand
AAGCAAGTTCTGGTCATCCAAAAATAGACGAACGTCATGCAAAAATTGGTTTCGATTTTGAAGCTAAGAAATTCCCGATAGAAATTTTATCAATCTCAGAACAAGATGGCGTAAAAATGCGTGCCACAGTTTCTGAATTTGGACCAGTTTTATTATCAAGAATTTTAGATTTAACAGAAGTGCAAAGCGGAATTGTAGCCGTTGTTTTTAAATATTGTGATGATAATAAATTACCACTTTTAGATATTATGGTATTCATTGTGACCACCGGTAAATCAGTGAAAGGTCGATCCGCGGTCGTCTTTCCCAAGAATCGACGCCTTTTGGAACAGTTTGGCGAGAACATCAAACTGGCGTGTAAACGTAGGGGTTACACCCAGGTATTGATTTCCGAACGCACCGGACTAAGCCGCCTCACTATTCGCAAGATCGAAAAGGGAGACCCCAGTGTGTCCGTCGGCCATTACCTGGCCGTGCTAAGTGTGCTCGGGTTGGCGGAAGATTTCGCCAGAGTCGCCGCAGACGATGAGCTGGGTCGCAAGCTCCAGGACATCAAGCTGATGAGCAAGAAATCCGGAACACAGCCTTGAGCCGTCATAAAAAATTTTGAGCAGGGGCAAATAGCCATGAGTACCGAAGTCTTCGTCTTTGCAGACTGGGAGGAGTTCCAGGAGCCGACCTTGGTAGGTACGCTTCGCTCCTCTCCCGCACGTCAAAAAGAGCATTTCAGCTTCAGTTATGACACTGACTGGCTGCAATCTCCTTATGCGCAGCAAATCGACCCTGAGCTCAGCCTCTATTCCGGCGACCAGCACGGCGAAGACGACAAAAATTTCCGAGTGTTTCTGGATTCCTGTCCTGACCGCTGGGGGCGCCTGCTGATGAAGCGGCGCGAAGCAGTCCATGCCCGGCGGGAACAACGTCGTCCACGCGTACTGTCCGAAATCGATTACCTTCTGGGCGTGCATGACCTGCACCGCGCCGGCGCGCTACGCTTCAAACGCGAAATGGGTGGCCCTTTTCTCGACGACGATGAACGTCTCGCGGCCCCGCCTATCTCTTCATTGCGGGAGCTTGAGTATGCGGCCGGACAGGTTGAGGATAATGCCGATAGCGATGACCCTGACTTTGTGAAGTGGTTGGCCATGCTGATGGCACCGGGTTCCTCCCTGGGTGGCGCCAGACCAAAAGCCAGTGTGGTCGACGAGAAGGGTTGCCTGTGGATCGCCAAGTTTCCAAGCCGTCAGGATGATTACGATATTGCCGCCTGGGAATACGTTGCATACCAGTTGGCGCTTGATGCCGGAGTCGTCATGCCGCAGAGCCGGATCAAGCAGTTCGGCAGTCACCACCACACCTTCCTGACCAAACGCTTTGATCGCACGGCGGAGAGTCGCCTTCACTTCACCTCGGCTATGACGCAACTCGGCTATTACGACGGCGACTATGAAGCCAGTTACCTGGAGCTCGCCCAATTCCTGACCGAGCATGGAGCCAACACCAAAGAAGATCTCGCGCAATTGTGGCGCCGCATCGTGTTCAACATCGCCATTTCCAACACCGATGACCACCTCCGCAACCACGGTTTCATCTACCATCAGGGAGGCTGGCTGTTATCGCCGGCCTACGACATCAATCCGGTGACACCTGCCCATGGATTGCATCTCAACATCACCGACAGTGATAATCGGCTGGATTACGAATTGGCCATGGACGTCATCGAATTCTTTCAACTTGACCGCGAACAGGCACTGAAAATTAAAGATGAAGTGCTCGCCAGTGTTGGCAAATGGAAGGTTCAAGCAAGCGCCGTTGGACTGGGCCGGAGCGCGCAAAATCTGATGGAGCCGGCATTCAATCGTTGAGTCGGATTTTCGACCGTTTTGCTCCATGGAGCGAACGTGGGGCGCAAACCCGAAGAACAAATGTATCCATTTGATGTTTAAGAGTGCTTGACAGGCCCACGCCTACCGCACTCGCCGCAGAGTCCCCAGCCCAGACAAAATCACCAGCGCGCTGCCGACGAGCATGCCTGTGTTGACCGGCTCATCGAACAGCAGCACGGACAGCGCCAGTGCAAACACCAATCGGCTGTAGCGAAAGGGGGCAACGGCGGCAACATCGCCGCCGCGTGTGGCCATGACCACGGCCAAATACGCCACTGTTCCGGCCAGTGTCGACAACACCAGTAAAAGCACGTGTTGGGTGGTGATCGGCTGAAACGCGCCGAATATCGGCACTGTGACGACGCCGGCCAAAAACAGTGCAAAGAACGCCCAAAACGAAACGGTGACCGGGCCGACGGACACCGACATCGAGCGCGTCACCAGGTCTCGCGCGGCCAAAAAGACCACCGCGACCACCGACAGCAGCGTGGCCGGTTGAAAAGCATCAGTGCCAGGCTGAATGATCAAGATAACCCCAACAAAACCGGCGCCGATCAGCAGCCACTGACGCAGGCTAACCATCTGCTTAAGGAACAGCACACCGCCCAGCGACACCACTAGGGGTGCGGCCTGTAAAATGGCTGAGGACACCGACAGCGAGGCGTAGACGATGGATGATACAAAGGCGATGGCGGACGCCAGTTCGCAAAATCCGCGGGCGGCAAATCGCGTCGTGGCCAACGCGCGGGTGAATAGCGGGGCGCCTTGCTGCTGAGCCAGCGCAAAGAACGCACCCATGCCACACAGGCCGATCAGTACCAGTATCTGTGACACTGGCAAGTCGGCAGACAACGCCTTGATGACCGCATCCTCGACGGCAAAGCCGGCCATGGCGATTACCATGTAGACAATGCACTGGGTGTTTTCGCTGCGATGGTGCAGCACGCGCTGGATCATGGACTGGTGCTCGCCAAAGGGCGCAAGCATACCGCCGGGGCGCAGGCTCCGCTATGATTTGCGCTTCGCCACCCTGCGCCGCTGATTGGAGCTGCCATGTCATGCCCATTGGAGTTCGACCTGCCGACTGATGGGCGGGTGTGCCTGCGGGGTTCCAGCTAGGTATGGCATCGCGGCGTCGCATTAACTCGCTCAAATACCGCCGGCGTTTATCGTTTGAAATGTTGGCGCTGCTGATTGTCGTTTTGACCGCCATTGGTTGGCTATTTGACTGGGAGCGTGCGCGCGAGCAGGCCAGTATCGATGCCGCCGTGGATGGCGAAATCCAAGCGCTCGCGCTGACGGGGTTGCTGGATCGCTATCGCGCTTTGCCGCGGCTCTGGGCGAATGATGAGCGCACGGCGCGCTGGCTTCGTGACGGCGACACCTTGGCGCTTAAGGAAGTGTTGCCGTCTTGGACCTACCAGTCCGGCGCCTATGCGGTGGGTGTGTTTGATGCCGCCGGCGAAGTGTTGGTATGGCGCGACCGTGAAGCGGGGCGGCTGTGTCCTGGTCAGTTGCCGCCCGCATTGGCCGAGCAGGTGCGTCAGGGCAGTCTGGGTCGCTATCACAGCCAAGGCCCCGATGGCCGACCGCTGTACTGGTTCGCGACGGGTGTCCGGGACGCGGGCTTCGCCGGGTCAGTGGTGGCGCTGGTGGACATGGCCGAGCTTCAGCAGCAGTGGGTCATTGCCAATCACCCCTTGGCCGTGGTCGATAGCGAAGGCGTTGTGGTGCTGTCCAATGAGCCGCAGTGGGATGGGCTCAGTCAGACCGATATATTGCAGCAACTGACGCGCGGTTCGGTGGTGCATCGCCAGCCGCTTCAGGTCTTGGGGTGGACGCTGCTGTCGATCGAGCGCGTCGATGTCGGGCGTGTTTGGTTTGTACCGGCACTTGGCTTGGCGCTCGGTGTGATTGTCTGGTTGGGCCTGGGGCGTGTGTTTCGCCGCCAGCTTCAGATCATTCAGGCCGAACGACTGCAAATGGCCGCTGCCCTGCGCCTTGAACGACAGGTCGAGCGCCGGACGCGGGCCCTACGGGCCGAAGTGGAGCAGCGCCAGCAGGCCCAGCGGCAGCTGGAAGCGGCTCAGGCCGAGCGCGAGCAAACCGCGAAGCTGGCCGCCATTGGTCAGCTATCGACCACCCTTAGCCACGAATACAACCAGCCGATTGCGACGATCAGCACCTACGCCCAAAACGGTCGACGCTTGCTCGAGCTTGGTCGGCTAGGGGCTGTTGAGAAAAACCTCGACCTGATCGTTGAGCAAACCCAGCGGATGTCGATGCTGTCAAAAACGCTGTTGGGGTTCGCCCGGCGCTCCGACTCGGTGTTGACCTGGGTTGATTGGCGTCAGTGCGCCCGCGAAGCCGAGGTGCTGTTGCAGCCCCGTCTGCGTCGCCACTCGGACTGGGCCGTGGTCGGGCCGCCGGCGCTGGTTAAAGCTGACGTGATTGCTCTGACTCAGGTGTTTTTGAACTTGATGACCAATGCCTTGGATGCGCTGCGTGACACACCCGGGTCCCTCGGCCTGGAGGGCGCATGGCGCGGCGGGGTGTTTGAAATAACCTGCTGGGACACGGGCGCTGGGGTCGATCCGGCGGTGGCGGAAAGCCTGTTTGAACCCTTCGCCACGACCAAGCCCATGGGTTCGGGGCTTGGCTTGGGGCTGTCGTTGGTCAATGATTTGATGCACCGATTCGGTGGCGAGGTTCGTTGCAACGCCAACACGCCCACTGGATCGCGATTCACCCTGTCTTTTCCGCATGCCAAGGACGCTCTGACGCCATGAAACCCGCCCGTGTACTACTTGTTGATGATGACCACGATCTGTCGGCGGCGTTGGCCCAGTCCCTGGAGATCGAGGGTTTGGTGGTGGAAACCTACGATCGGGCGGCGTTGGCGCTGGGAAAAATTGCGCGCGATGACTACGTGGTGGTGCTGACGGATTACCTGATGCCTGGGACGGACGGGCTTGAGCTAATGACCGCCGTCCATGCCATTGACCCGGTGCTACCAGTGATCGTGATGACCGGGCATGGCGATGTGCCGACGGCGGTCAAGTGCATGCAGCAGGGCGCCCACGACTTTATCGAGAAACCCTGCTCGATTCCCCAGCTGGTGCGCAGCCTAAACAACGCCATTGAGCGGCGGCGATTGGTGCTGGAAAACCGTGCCTTGCGCGCTGAATTAGGCGCGGACCAGGGCTTGAAAGGGCGTTTGGTTGGGGAGCATCCGTCCATGCAGGCGCTGCGCGATCGCATTCAGATCTCGGCGCAGGCCGGCGTTGATGCGCTGATTGTCGGGGAAACGGGGACTGGCAAAGAAGTCGTGGCGCGGGCCCTGCATGACTTTAGCGATCGCGCGGGCCGGCCCTTTGTGGCCATTAACTGCGGGGCGATTCCGGCGGACATGATTGAGTCTGAGCTGTTTGGCCACGTGGCCGGCGCCTTTACCGGGGCGCAGGGTGCGCGCGAGGGGCGCTTGGTGTTTGCCGCCGGCGGCACAGTTTTTCTAGACGAGCTGGAAAGCATGCCGCTGGATCTGCAGGCGAAATTGTTGCGCGCCATCGAAAATCGTACGGTCGAGCCCTTAGGCAGCAACCAATCCATAGCGCTGGATGTGCAGTTCATTGCTGCGATCACCACCACGCCGGAACGCGATCCGGATTTGAACCTGCGGACCGACCTGTACTATCGGCTCAACGTGGTTCAGCTGGAGCTGTTGCCGCTGAACCAGCGGTTATCCGACGTGCCGACCCTGTTCTATCACTTCGCCCGTGAGGCTCGCGCCAAATACCGCAAAGAGATTCCGGACCTGAGTCCGGAGCTGGAGCGTCAGCTCATGAGCCATGACTGGCCTGGTAACCTGCGCGAGTTGCGTAACGTCGCCGAACGCTTCGTGCTGGGGCTATGGAATGGGTTTAGCCTGTCCCTCGATGGGCCCGCCGAGACCCTGTCCGAGCAGGTGGCCGCTTACGAAGCCCAGCTTATTCGGTCGGCTCTGGTCACCCACGGCGGCAAGATGCGTCCGACCTATGAAGCACTGGGGTTATCGCGCAAAGGGTTGTACGACAAAATTCAAAAGCACGGGATTGATGGGTCGAAACTGACACAGGAATAATTGCGTATGTGTAGATTTCTACTCATGACTGCCGAGAAACCAAGCTCCTAGGCTGGCACAGGCTTTGCAAAGCCTTAGCCACTGCATCACGCAGCCATAAAAATAGGAGTTCACATGAAGAAGTTGATCGGCGCTGTCAGCGCTCTGACTCTGGCCGTTGCGGCCTCAACTGCCAACGCCGCCTGCGACGCTGGCGAAGTCGTGGTTAAGCTGTCACACGTTACCGGCGGCACGACGCACCCCAAAGTGGTCGCGGCAAACAACCTGGCCGAGCGCATTAACACCGAATTGAACGGTCAAATGTGCATGGAAGTTTACCCCTCAAGCACCCTGTTCGGTGACTCTAAAGAGCTGGAAGCCCTGTTGCTGGGCGACGTTCAGGTCTTGGCGCCCTCGCTGTCTAAGTTCGGTTCTTACAC
>CAKZQE010000168.1 GCA_937139465.1 uncultured Gammaproteobacteria bacterium | reverse complement strand
GTAGCCCGTGCTCCCACGCCCGCGCCCGCGGGTTTAGCCACAGGGTTCCAGACGCATCCGACGGATCCGTCGCCAACTCCCCGGTCAGGTAAAAGCGCAAATAATCTTTCGGCAACAGGATATGCGCGGTTTGATTGAACACCGCCGGATCATGCTCGCGGACCCACATCACCTTAGGCGCCGTAAAGCCGGGCATGGCCAAATTACCCGAACGCTCTAGCCAGGCATCGCCCAAGCTCATGAGCGCATCGCATTGCGCGCCGGCTCGGCCATCGTTCCAAAGCATGCACGGCCGCAACACCTGCCCTTGCTTGTCTAAATGGACTGAACCGTGCATCTGACCTGACAAGCCGATAGCGCGAATGCCGCGGGTGTTTATCTCGGTGGCCAGCGTGCCCATCACACGGTGCAACGCCGACACCCAGCTGGCGGGGTCCTGCTCTGAAGCGTTCGGCCCTGGGGTCTGAACGGTCAGCTCAGCCACCGCCGTCGCCAGAGTGCGATGACCCTCGTCGACCACCACAGCTTTTAAACTCGACGTACCTAAATCCAATCCTAAATACATCGGCTACTCCGCCACCGTGCTGTTGGCGCCGGCGGTTTCACGAATCGCCCGGCGGAAAGCCCCCGGGGTTTTACCCTTGAGCTTGGTGAAATGACGATTGAAATTCGCCAAGTTGTTAAAGCCCGCCGAGTAGCACACCGTCGAGACCTTGTCGTCGGTTTCCGCTAACAAGATGCAGGCGCGGCTAACCCGCACTCGCGTGACAAACTCAACAAAACGACTCCCTGTGCCGCGCAAAAAGTGGCGACTAAAGGCGCTATCACTCATACCGGCGCGCTGGGCCACCTCCGCCAGCGAAATCTGCTGATGGTAGTTTTCCAGCACGTGGGCGACGGCCTCGCTGATTTTTGACTCGACGGCACCGGAGGGTGATGACTTAAATTGCAGGGTCGACAGGCAGCGTTGCTCTGGCCACACCGCCAGCCGCCCCATCAACGCAAAAAAGGCCGCAACACGGCTTAGCCCATCGCTGTCGCGCACCGCTTCCATTAGGCTGCGGGCTTCATCCAAATCAAAGTCAACAAATTCAACCCCGCTACGGGCCAGGCTCAACATCGCCTCCATCCCTTTGATCTCTGGAAGCACAGCCCTGACGCTTTGATACAGGTCGGGGCGAAACTGAATCGCCATATCCCGCAGCGCCACATTAGACTCGGGCGCCTCATCGGTTAACCAATTGTGCGGCACCCGCGGCCCCGTCAATATCAATTGCCCCGGCTTAAAGCGGCCGACGTAGTCGCCCACGAAGGCTCGGCCCTGCGTCGCCACCACCAGGTGAAGCTCATATTCGTCATGGGCGTGCCAGCGAATCAGGTCGTGCGGCCAACCATGCTCTAAATAGCGCAGGCCGCCCAAACTTGGGTCAACCACCTCGAGTTGCGGGGAACGGTCATTCATGGCGCTAACTCAGCACGTTGCCGCCATCCACATTCAGTGTCTGGCCAGTGATGTAGTGCGATGCCGACGATGCGAGAAACAGCACCGCACCCACGACATCTTCCGGGTCGCCCATACGCCCCTGTGGCACGGCGTCGCCGACCTGCTGTTTCTTTTGTCCTGGGGCTAAGCCTTCGTATTTGGCAAACAAGGCGTCGACCTGATCCCACATGGGGGTATCGATGACCCCCGGGGCGATGGCGTTGACGTTGATACCATGCGGCGCAAGGGCCAGCGCAGCGGACTGGGTGTAACTGATCACCGCCGCCTTAGTGGCACAGTAATGGGAAACCAAAGCTTCACCACGGCGACCGGCCTGACTCGAGAAATTAATGATACGGCCGGGCTCGCCCCGGGCCAGAATCTGCGACGCAATGCCCTGCATCAAGCCAACCGTGGCACGGACATTGATGTCGAATTGGCGCTGCATGGACGTCAGCGATGACTCAAGGAAAGGCCCCATGTCAAAGATCGCCGCATTGTTGACCAACACATTGACCGCATACGGGTCCGCCCAGCGCACAACCTGATCGATTCCAGACAGGGTGCTCAAATCAGCCTGCAGGTAGTCCGCGAGCTCGCCCGCCACTTCCGGGCTGGGCTGGACATCCACCCCAAATACGGCCGCGCCGGCGTCACGAAATCCGCGGGTTATCGCTTGGCCAATGCCGCCGTTGCAGCCGGTGACCAGTACCCGGGTGTCCGATAAGTCCATCATTGTCGGGGATTCTCCCTTGCCTATGCATGTGGCCGAGCCATACGAATGGTGGCCGTATTATTTCCATCGAGTTTCGCACAAAGTTTACGCGCGGCAAAATTAGTTTTACGATCGGGCAAACCTGCATGACTAATCACAATAAAACGGCACGCGATTTCCAATGACAAACACCATTAAAAACATGGACGAACTGGCCAAGGCTTCCGGCGTTTCGCGGCCCACCGTGTCCAAGTACTTCCACGACCCCGACAGCGTTCGCGCCTCGACCCGAGAACGCATCGAAGCGGCGATTCGAGCCCACGACTACCGGCCGAACATCTATGCGATTAATCAAAACCGCAAACTGACCAAAAACGTCGGCATTGTTGTACCTCACCTCGCCGACCCGTTTTTCGCTGAAATTGCCCGCGCCATTGAACAGCTGTGCATTGAAGCAGGGTTCTCGCCGACCATGTACAGCTCCTATGGCGACGCCCAACAGGAGATCGAAATCCTGGATTCCTTACGGTCGCTGAAACCCGCAGGGGTGCTACTCGCCCCCTTGGGCCACGACTCGGACCTAAAGCGCCTCGAGAAATTCTGTAAATCCGTGCCAACGGTGCTCGTGGACAGCAACATCCAAGGCCTCGGCGAGGCCTTTATCGGCTCGGACAACGCAAGCTTTGTCAACCAGACCGTGGAGTATCTGGTCCGTACCGGCGAACCGCCGCTGTTTTTTGAAATGGAAACACCCAGCAACCCGAACGCAGACCACCGCCGTGAGACCTACATCGCAAAAATGGACAGCATGGGCTTTGAACCCGAGATTGTCGGCGTCCCCGGCAAAGGTTGGAATTTCGAGGAGATTGGCTACCGCGGGGCCCACGACCTGCTGGACAAAGGCATCCCCAAACGCTCGATATTGTGCAGCAACGACCGCCTCGCGATCGGCTTTTTGTCCGCGGCTTATGAGCGTGGCCTAACTGTCGGCCGTCAGCCTGGCGACACCCTACGACTAGCGTCCAATGACGATCACCCCTATGCGCGCTTTACTTGCCCGTCGCTAACCACCGCAGCCCACGACTATGAGGCCGTCTCGACCCACAGCGTACGAACGCTGGTTGAACGCATTGAGCAGGGCAGCGCGCTTCGCACTCGCCAAGAGACGCGATACCCCGCCCGCCTCGTTCTTCGCAACTCGTCCTAGGGTCAAACTTATCGCGCGTTAAATTTTTTATTGACCCGCATAATTTTTCCTTGGTACTGTTCCTCTCGCCAAACATATAAAAAGGCATAACAAGGAGATTCACCCAATGGCAGTCAAAAGCACTCTTCGTGCCGCTATCGCTTTGTCGATCGCAGCTAGCTCAATCGCCTACGCAGAAACAATCACCATCGCTACCGTAAACAACGGCGACATGATTCGTATGCAGGGCTACACCGACCAATTCACCGCACAGACCGGCATCGACGTTGAGTGGGTAACGCTCGAAGAAAACGTTCTGCGTCAGCGTGTCACCACTGACATCACCACTAAAGGTGGTGCATTCGACATCATGACCATCGGTATGTACGAAACACCCATCTGGGGCGCTAACGGCTGGTTGGTTGCTTTGGATGACCTGTCTGCCGAATACAACGCAGCAGACATCCTGCCGGCTATGGCTGGCGGCTTGAGCCACGACGGCACGCTCTACGCAGCGCCCTTCTACGGCGAAAGCTCCATGATCATGTACCGCGAAGACCTGATGGCTAAAGCTGGTTTGACCATGCCTTCAGCTCCGAGCTGGTCGTTCATTGCCAAAGCGGCACGTGAAATGACTGACCGTGACAACGACATCAACGGCATCTGCTTGCGCGGTAAAGCCGGTTGGGGTGAAGGCGGCGCATTCATCACTGCAATGTCTAACTCATTCGGTGCTCGTTGGTTCGACGAGAACTGGGAAGCGCAGTTCGACACACGTGAGTGGTCTGACACGCTGAACTTCTACAAAAACATGATGGATGACGCTGGTCCCGCGGGCTACGCCACTAACGGCTTCAACGAAAACCTGTCGTTGTTCCAGCAGGGCAAGTGCGGCATGTGGATCGACGCTACGGTTGCAGCTTCTTTCGTGACCAACGAAAAAGAATCAACTGTTGCTGACAAAGTAGGCTTCGCACTGGCTCCCGATAACGGCATGGGCAAGCGCGCTAACTGGTTGTGGGCTTGGGCTCTGGCTATCCCCGCTGGTACTCAGAAAGAAGGCGCTGCTAAGCAGTTCATCGAATGGGCGACTTCAACTGACTACATCGAAACTGTAGCGGCCAAAGAAGGCTGGGCGAACGTTCCTCCGGGAGCACGTACGTCTCTGTACGAAAACCCCAA
The DNA here is from genome assembly GCA_937139465.1 of uncultured Gammaproteobacteria bacterium. GTDB lineage: Bacteria > Pseudomonadota > Gammaproteobacteria > Pseudomonadales > Litorivicinaceae > Litorivicinus. The sequence goes on along the minus strand of CAKZQE010000168.1, from coordinate 557 downwards.
CTACACCAGCGTTCCGTTCGCGAAAATGACACTGGAATCAATCCTGTCAGCTAACCCGAACGACTCAACTGTCGACCCGTCACCTTACGTTGGTGTTCAGTTCGCAGCGATCCCCGAGTTCGCTGGTATTGCAACTGACGTCAGCCAAGAGTTCTCTGCTGCCTACGCTGGCCAGCAGACCATCGACGAAGCACTGGCTAAGGCACAAGCCTTGACCAACGACGCTATGGAAGCAGCCGGCTACCGCTAGGCTTTCCAGCTCGACCGAGGGGCGGCATTAGCCGCCCCTTCTTTTCTACCCCTGAATTTTTTTTCGAAGACCTTCGGATACACAGAGGACGGTGACCTATGGCCACTCAACAATCACGCACAGCAGCACGTTTTATGATGGCACCCGCCGTCGTTCTTCTGCTGGGATGGATGCTCGTCCCCTTGTGCATGACCTTGTATTTTTCATTCAAAAAGTACTTGCCCCTGCGCGGCGGTGACCTAGGTTGGGTCGGTTTTGACAACTACGTCCGTTTTCTCTCGAGCAGTTCGTTCTGGCCCAGCATCTC
>CAKZQE010000167.1 GCA_937139465.1 uncultured Gammaproteobacteria bacterium | reverse complement strand
ATCCCGCTGCCGACCAGCTGAGTCCTGACTAAAACCAGCTCTGCTGCGGGCTTTCCTCGTCGGCAACCACGTCCACGGCGACGTGCAGGCGCTGGTTGCCCCCGCCGGCGGTGAAGCCTTTCACTGGCACCACGTCGGCGTAGTCACGACCCCAGGCCACAGTAATGTGACGGTCCGAGGGCATTTGGTTATTGGTTGGGTCAAAGTCGACCCAGCCTAAGCCCTGAACGAAGACGCTGAACCAGGCGTGGCTGGCGTCCGCCCCGACCAAGCGCGGCTGGCCCTCCGGCGGCTGCGTCTCTAAATAGCCACTGACATACCGCGTTGGCAGTCCCAACCCCCGCAACAGGGTTAACCCCAGGTGGGCAAAGTCTTGGCACACGCCCATTCGTGATTGGAACACCTCGGACACCGGCGTGCTCACTTCGGTGCTGCCCGGGACGTAGGCAAAGTCGTAAAACAGTCGGCTGGTCAGGTCCATAACCGCCGAGATCACCGGCCGTTCCGGGGCAAAGGACGAGGCTGCGTAGGCGCGCATCGCATCCGTGGCTTCCGGCACCAGCGCCGAGGGCAACCGATAGATGTCCAGCAGTTCCTGGGCGTCTTGGTAGGCGGCAACGCGCTCCCAGCTCGGAGTGTCATCCCAAAGCGGCAGCGATGGGACGATGACCTCGACGGCGCTGTCGGCGACCACCTCGAGGGCCTCGTGCAGGGTTTCCACGGAAAAGTCGACGATGCGGTTACCGAACCAATCGCTACGTTCCTGGGCCCAGTTGGGTTCGGGCACCACCGACAACGCGGCACGCTGAACCTGTTGCCAGCGCGAGGCCCGGGGCAGCAGCACCGCGGTGTTCTGGCAGTCGCTGACCGCGGCGTCATAGGTGTAGCGCGTCAGGTGGCGGACTTTGAACTTCATGTGCTGACCTTGGTGAGCCGATGGGGGACTTCTGCGTGATTGAAGTAACGCAACGTCAGGGTTTCCGACAGCGCCAACAAGCGGCGTTCGGTCTGCGCCAGCAATTCGTGCAACACCGCACGCGGCTGACCCTCCGGCGTCATCAGGGCGTCAGGGTCAGCCAGCTGAATCGCCGTGCGCGCTTCCAGTGCCAAGCGTTGCTGAACCGGCAAGGTGCCGCGGCGAACGGAGCCGGGCAACAGGTCGATCTGTTCGGCCAAGCGGCGCAGCTGATAGGCCAACGCCCGTGGCGTCGAATCATCCAGCAGCAACATATCCACCACCGCGCCGGGGTGAATACCCGAGCGATAGCGGCGCTTGTAGGTCATGGTGGTGTCGGTAATGCCCAGCACCATCTCCCAAAATCCAAGTTCGTTGCGGCGCATGGGGCTGGCGGCATCTCGTAGTAGCGCGCAGGTTTGTAAGCCGCGCTCCAGATGGCGGCCGATGTCCTGAAAGCGGTACCCCAGGGTCCGGCTCATGGTGTCATTGATCAAACCGTTGGTCGCCGCCAACAGCATTAACACCTGGTCGACCCGATCGATTTGCTGCCCCACGGGCAAGTCATACAACCCAATGGCGGCTTGCAGGCTTTTTTCGAGCTTGACCAGCAACCGCCACGCATCCGGGCTCAAGTAGTCCGGCACCGCTCGGGCGTTCGCCAGCAGTCCCTCCAGCGCCCGGTGCAGGCCAACCGGGTGGTCCGCCTGGGTCAAAATCGTGCCCAGTTGCGCTTCGGGTTTGGACGCATCGACGATCTGAGAGCCCAGGGCAACCCCGGACAACAGCAGCGGCAGCCCCGGCACCGGGTTGTCCGGCCCAACGCTTTGGCGCTCCTCGAGCACCCGCTGCAGGACCTCGCGCAATAGGCGGCCGATAAACTCCAGACGCTCGGCGTAGCGGCCGGTCCAGTAAAGCGCATCGGCCACCCGAGACGGCACGGCGCCGGGGTCAGAGTTAACGACTGACGGTTTGGCGCTGCTGGTCACGGCAATGCTGGCATCTTCATGCCCCTCGCCCATCACCCACAGATCTTTCACACCAATGGCAGCACGACTGCTGGCTTGGAGGGTCGCCACCTCGCCTTCCACATAGCGCACCAGCCCGCCGGGCATCGCCGTCCACCCGCCGCGCCCACGCACGGCGTAGACCCGGATCAAAGCACTGACATCGGTCAGCACCCCTTGGTTTGATGCAGGAATTTTTGACCCGCGCAGGCGCTCCTGAGCCAGCCAATAGTTGGGCTTAGCCCAGATTTCCTCGAGCGCCGGATCGCCCGCATCGTACATCAGCCCCTCGCGGCCTAGGCCCCCCAGCGAGCGAAACACGTAATCTCCAGGTGCCGCGCGCACCTTGGCCAAGTTGTCCGGCTCGATCAGGGCCAGGGTTTCGGCACTTTTCAGGGTCGGGTTGTAAATGCCGTCGAGCTGGCTCAGAAACCCGGGGGAATCAATCAAGCCAGCCCCGGGCGGATTCCACATATCCACGCGCCCTTGGCGCAGCACGCTTGAAAGTCCCGGCGTCCCCAGCCGCGAGTCATCACGAAACGCCAGGGGGTCGGTAAAGGCATCCAGCACACGGCGCAGCACCATGGATACAGGCTGCAACCCATCCAAGGTTTTCAGCCAAAGCTGCCCGTCGCGCACGGTCAAATCATCGCCCTGGGCCAAGGTCAGGTCTAAGTAGTTGGCCAAAAAGGCATGTTCAAAGTAGCTGGGGTGGTGTTGCCCTGGGGTCAGCATCACCGCGTGCCCGGCGCGGGTGGCCAGGGCATCGTCGATGGCCTCGCGGAAGGCTTGAAAGAACGCACCGACGCGGCGCATCGGCATACGGCGCGTCAAAAAGCCAAACACCCGAGCCAGCGTGATCCGCCGCTCAAGCACGTAACCCAAACCGCCAGGAGGACGAGAGATGTCGCCGTAAACACGCCATTGACCATCCGCATCCCGCCCGATGTCCATGGCGATGAAGCGTAGCCAAGGCTGCGACCCCGCCAAGTCATGCGCGGCCAACAAATAGTCCGGGTCCGAAAACAGCAAGCGCGGGTCGTAGCCGCCGGCTTTCACCAGGTGCTGCGGCCCCATGACGTCGCTAAGCATGTCCTCAACATGCCCGGCACGGGCAATGACACCCTGCTGCAGCGCATCCCACTCGCTGCTGGCCATCACCATTGGCAACGGATCCATCTGCCAATCCCGCACATCCGGCCCGTCAGGCAGACTACGGTAGGTTGAGCCGTTGTCCTTGAGGCGGCGCTGCAGTTCCTGCTCCCAACGCAGCAGCTGTTCCGGTGGCGTGGTCGCCAGCAAGTCCATCAGCGGCGCCCAAGCCAGCTTCGCATACGCCGTCAGGGTTGATTCAATGTGTGGCAATCGAGGGTCCCGTCCTTAGTTCGCGAGCGAGAATAGCAGAGCCCAAAACAATTCCGCAGATCGGGCTTAACACGATGACAAAACGCGGGTAGAATCCGCGCCCATCGGAGTATAGCGCAGCTTGGTAGCGCGTCTCGTTCGGGACGAGAAGGTCGGGGGTTCGAATCCCTCTACTCCGACCAAATTCCCTCCCCGGTTCTCTGCAATCTTTTCCATTTCTCTGCTCCGCATTTTTCGCATTTCTCAGGTCCAATAGGTCGATTCTGGCCCGAGGCCTTATGACGCCTGTACGGCGGTACTAGTTCACAGAATTAACGCCGAATAGTTTTCCACTTTGCCTGTGGATAATTCAGTGGACAAAGATTTGAGAGGCCCCTTCAAAGCCTTATTTATCAAGGCCTCCCAACAGATTGCGCATTTATTGAACACTTAAATTACAAGCAAAATCAACAGGTTATTAAAGTCAACGACCTCGGCTAGGTTATTTTCCCTATTTTTAGCATCGCACCACCATCGGCCGATGCATTGTTAATAACCAAGTCAAGTCCAAAGCCAAATTATTTCTAACTTTTAGGGGTTGCGAGCGAAAAAAGCTTCTTGTATGGACTCGTGCACCAGGTCCAATCGGCTCTGAAATTCGTCCATCGCCTCGGACAGCTCGTCCGCCCCCATGTTGTCCGCAGGCAGGTTCTCGACCCACTGACGCGTCTGGCGCACTTCCCGTGGCGCACTGGCCTTAACCGGCAGCCCCAGCAAGCCACTTTCGACCTCGCCCAGGGCATGCACAAGCGAGCGCGGGAAACTGCGGTCCATCAACAGAAACTTCAGGGCCTCACGCGGTTTAACGCGATTGGTGACGCTGTGGCGATACATTTCATAGCCATCTTGGGCCTGCAAAATGCCCATCCAACCCAGGGTGGTCTCAACGTCCTGGGTCCAGTCCGTGTCCGGCAGCAGCGAGGTGGTCTTGAAGTCGAGCAGGCGCGAGCTCATGTCCGCGCGCTCCATCTGAAGCCCAAGGCGCAGAAACTGCCAGGCCTCGTCGCGACTCATCGAGCCGTGCAAGACCCCTGAAAAATGACGGCAGCCCCAAATAACCTGACGCAGCAGCTCCGACCGCTTGCGCCGCGACAGGTTCACGGCGGAGCCCTCGGTCAGCATCAAGTCGATGCGGTTTAGGCCTTCCCAGGCATCCTTGGGCAGCTGATCACGGGCCACCCGGGCGTTTTCCCGGGCTGCTTTAATGCAGCTACGAATCGACGACGGGTTTTTCGGGTCCAGCAACAGCCAGCGGCTTACTCGCACTTCCGTGGCTTCCGCTTCGCCTAGGCCCGCGTCCTCGCTATCGGGCACAATGGCTTCAACCAAACTGCTCCAGTTCAGCGGCGA
>CAKZQE010000166.1 GCA_937139465.1 uncultured Gammaproteobacteria bacterium | reverse complement strand
ATAAAGCTCAACTCAAAATGACTTCCTCCTTCTCCGCCATAAAACTGAAAAAGCCCGGGCCCAAGAGTAGAAGCGAAGCGACTCTTGGGCCCGGGCTTTTTTTGTTTTGCGATGGTGGAAGGTGGTTTTGGAACCCTCGGCAACGGGGTTCGACAAATCGGCCAAGGAAGGCCGATTTGAGCGAGACGGCGCAGCCGCCGAGTCCGAAGGACGCCGTAGCGTGACGCGTAGGCGCCATCCCTCCGTGCCTCCATCCCTCCATCCCTCCGTGCCTCCATCCCTCCGTGCCTCCATCCCTTCATGCCTTTGTGCCTTTGTGCCTTTGTGCCTTTGTGCCTTTGTGCTGTAGTGGTCAACAAGCCGACAAAAATAAAGCGGCGCGACAAGATAAAGGCCACGGTGCTGCTAGCGAAAAAGTTGAGGGGGGAGCCAGTTAAGCGGCCTAGCAACCGTCGATGATTAAAAAAAAGACCCCTTTCGGGGTCTCTCGGGTACTCTTGTTCATCCCAGCACGGCTGAAACCCACATCAGCGGGCGGTTGGTGGACACCATCGTTGATGGCCCCGTAGGTATCCACTTGGTCAAAAGACTAGCAAACTTCCTTGACTGGTCAATCAAGCAAGCAGCGCGTCTGCGAGATGCTGTAAAATCTCACCCACGATTCAAAGCTTAATACCTCGATTAATTTGTGACGGCGCAAAAGTACAACACAGCCATTTTTCTACCGGGTCGCGGCGCACGTCTGGACAGTCGCCTCGGTCGCGAGCTAACCCGTCGGGGTTATGCGGTCGAAGGGCGTTCATTGCACGATGGTTTCGAGGCGTTGAGCTATGTCGAGCAAGTCTCCCTGATTCGCGAGGACCTCACCGAGCGCCATTGGACCCGCGACAGCGTGTTGGTGGCCCACAGTTATGGAGGCCACCTGGCGCTGTCTGCGTTGGCCGAATTGCCGCCGTACCCTGGCACCCTGGCGCTGGTCAGCCCGGCGTTTCGTGCCGTACGGCGGGGCTTTCATTACTACCGTGTGCCGGGCGCAAAGCGACTGGCGGCGTCAATCGATGGGGGCGCGTTTCCTTGCCCCACGGGGCGTGTTGGTATCGTCAGCGGACTGCATGATTGGCAGGTGCCTACGGATGGGCTCGAGCGGCTGGCGCAGGTCATGGGCGTTGCCGTCAGCTGGGCGGATCGGGGTCATGATTTAGGCCCGGAGCCGGTTCAGGGGTTGTTGGATAGGTTGGCCATATAACCGCATTAATTATTAGTTAGCCGGGTCAACGAGTCTGTGTCTTGCCTTTCCAGCCGATCAGGGTCATCGCCGAGGCGGTCACTAAGGCAGCACCAATCCATTGAATATGGGTGTAATTCACGCCCGTTAACCAAACGGCAATCAGCGCCACAGCGACGCCTTCGAGGTTCATGATCATCGAGGCTTCGCTCTGCAGGAGTCGACCTTGAACTCGAGCTTGCAATAAGAATCGGTAGGCCGTTGCAATGAGCCCGCTCAAGCCCAGCCATAACCAAGCAGCTGGGTCTGACACCGGCTCTCTAGTTTCCGAAATGAGACTTGCTATTGCCATGGTCGATGACACCACGCCGAATCCGACAATGGTGATGACGAACGGGTCATTGTTCCGACTGACTCGAGTCATCATGGTCATGTAGATCGCCAGGAACAGGCTTGCGCTGACGAACAGGGGTAGCGCTGATGACTGCATGCCCGGTGCCATAAAAATACCGCCGGCCAGGGCGACACCTAACGACACGAAGTACCCTCGATGCAGAGGCTCGTTGTACATAAATCGTCCGATCAAAGGCGAAAGCACAATTCCAAGCATTAATAAGAAGCCGCCCAGCCCGATCCCTTCAATCGAGCTGATGTCGAGGGCTAGGATCCAAAAGATCATTGCGATCGTAAAAACAAGACCTAGCCGGAGGCCAGCCATCAAATTATGTCGGCTCCAATCTCTAGATCCGATCAGCGTCGCCAGGAGGAGCGCGCCCAGCGCAAATCGGTAGGCCATGAACTCAAACGGTTGGAAGTGTGAAATACCGTTTTTGCTGAAAAACCATCCGATCGCGGCGATTAACATGACAATGAGCATTAGCCCGCGATCACGCCAGAGAGAGGTCAAGGGCGAGTGCTCCCGCGGACCACAAGTTTCGGCGCTAACATGACGCGCTCGCGTGGTTTGAGTAGAGCCTCTCCAGCGATTTGACCGATTTCGTATCGAGGAACTGCAATGGTGGTCAGGCTCGGTTCTGTTGCCGAGGAAAATGACAAATTGTTGAAGCCGCAAATTTGTACTTGAGCCGGCACTGAAATGCCTTGCGCTATGCATTCAAACAAGGCGCCCAACGCGATGTCATCATTGTTGCAAAACAGCCCATCATGACCGGCAGACAGTGCTTTGTTTGCTAGCAACCGTCCGGTTTCGACGTCAGACGTTTGATCAGTTGAGAATATAGTTGCGCCGCATTCGCGCGCCGCTGCGCTGCGAACACCTGCTCGTGGGTCGTTGCCTGCGGTCAATACTGCGATGTGGTTTGCGCCTTTGCGCTTTAAGTGAGTTACCGCTGTGTTGGCCGCGGTGATGTGGTCAAACCCCACGTCGCTTTCTGAGTCCATTATTGTTAAGACTGGAACAGACGCAGGCAGGTCTATTTCGTGATTCTTGACCCAGATGATCCCCGCCGCGCCTTGGTTCTCGAAGCTGTCGACTGATCGCTGCTCCGCGTCGCGGTCATAATCGGTGCTGACTACGCTAATCGGCAGCGCCGTGGACAGGGCGTCCGTGACACCGCGAACAACATCGGCAAATACTTGGTTAGCCAACGATGGAACGATTATCCCAATAACGCCGGAGCGACTCGAGGCAAGCTGGCGCGCGGCAAAATTGGGCTGGTAGTGCTGGCGCTTGAGTTCAGCGTTCACGCGCTCGCGCATTTTTGCCGATACCGATTCAGGTTTGCTTAAGTATCGCGAGACCGTCATTGGGCTAATGCCAAGTGCTGAAGCAACGGATTCCAGAGTGGCTCGAGTCAAATGTGTTGGCCTAATCAACAAAATTTCGTCAGAATGTTAGCGCAAACATTTGGGCCGTGATACCGATAAAATGAAGCGGATAAAAAACCATATTTTAGTAATGGGCGTTGCTGGAACAGGGAAGACCTGTTTCGGCCAAGCCTTAGCGTCGAAGCTTGGTATGCCTTATATCGAGGCGGACGATTATCACAGTGATGCCAACAAGCGGAAGATGGCGGCGGGGATTGCCTTGACGGACGATGACCGTTGGCCATGGCTGGAGGCATTGGCCGACGCCGTGGTGAATCGCGATACGCTTTGCGTTTTTTCCTGTTCGGCTCTGCGTCAGCAGTATCGAGATGTCCTTGCTCGGCGTTTGCCAAATATGACGGTGATTCACCTGACTGGAACGCCGCGGTTGATCGAGCAACGATTAACAGGCCGGGTAGACCACTTTATGCCGTCGAGCCAGCTTCAGGACCAGCTCGCCACACTAGAGCCACCTGCTGCGGCCGTAGAGATCAGTATCGAGCTAGGTACGGACGAACAGGTTGCCTATTTTCTGAAGAGCCAGGATGCATGTTGACGTTCCTTGATGGTGGCTCAACGCACTGGCGGCTGTATGAGCTGGATAGTGCAGGGGAGTTAGCGAGTGTTTCGGAGCTTGCGCCGACCTCGTTGGATGGCTTGATGCGACTTCGAAAACCAGATCACCACCACATAGCCTCGGGTATGTTGACCTCGGCAACCGGCGTCTACGAGACAGCGTACCGTTCTACCCCGTGTGCGCTGGCGTGCCCGGTTGCTGACCGGGAATATCATCAGGGCTGGACCTTCTTGCCCGGCGTGGTGGACCACGTAAATCAGGACATGATGCGCGGCGAAGATGTTCAAATATTGGGCGCATATCTGTCTCGTGGGGACGGGTGGTACGTCGTGCCGGGAACGCATACCAAATGGGTTGAAGTGGTCGATGCACAGATTCTGCAAATTAGGACCTTTCCGACCGGCGAGTTGCGCGCCGCTTTGCTCAACAGCCCAAGTCTGTGTTTCGCGGCAGGCGCGGAAAGCGATGAGTCTGCAGCAGATTTTTTAGAGAGGGCGCCTGATCAGTTGGATTCGCTGGTATTTTGGCTCAGATATCAGTGGCAGCATCAAGGCTTATCAGCGTCTGACGTGAACGCTGGATTGACGCAATGGTTGATTAAGCATGAGATCAAACGTGCGGAAGGATTTGTATCGGGTCCGGTCGCTTTGGTCAGCGACCGAACATGGGCTCAGGCCTATCGCCGCTGTTGGACCGGCTCTGACCCTATGGTTGCAGTAAGTAATCCACCATGGAAAGGATATCTGGAGCTACTCAAGTGCGTGTAATCGCAATATTACGCGGGCTCTTGCCCGAGTTCGCGCTGGAAACTATGGCCGTTTTGAATGCCCATGGCTTTGGCGAGATCGAAATACCTCTGAACGGGCGGGGCGCTCGAGAATCCTTGGAGGTGCTAGCGAACAACCGGGTGCCAGGCGTTCGTTTGGGCGCCGGGACGGTGAAGACAGCAGCCGATATTGAATTTTGTGAAGCTCAGGGCTTGGATTTCACGCTGTCGCCGCATTGGGACAGCCAACTGGCCGACACCAGGCTGGAGTGGATTCCCGGTGTCATGACACCCAGTGAGTGGCTGGCAGCAGAGGCAGCAGGTTGTAGTTGGGTGAAGCTATTTCCAGCGAGTCTTGTGGGCACCGATGGGTACAAGGCCATCCGAGCGGTCACTGATCCGGGCGTAAAGTGCATTGCCGTGGGCGGCATTACCCTGGCAAACGCACGCGTATGGGCCGGCGCAGGTGTGGATGGTCTTGGGCTCGGCTCAGACCTTTTTCAGATGGGGGATACTCCTGATCAGACAGAGTCGAAAGCGCAACGGTGGTCAGAGTTACTGAAACAGCTCTAGCCAGGAAAGCCCCTGACGAATGCCTGCGGCGGGCTTATATTCAGCGCCAAATGCACCGGTGTAGCCGCTGCGTTCAATGTGCCGGAGGACCGGTACGAGACTGGAATCGGGCTCACTGCGATTTGGGACCGATGCGAATTGGACATGCCCCACCCAGTGTCTGACTTGATCGAACGTGCCGCAAATATCCCCTTCGGTCCTGCCCACGTGATAACAGTCGAACATCAGGCGCACATTTGGTCGGTCTAATTCTGTAATAAGCTCCACCGCATGCCGCTGTTCTGACAAATAGTATCCGGGTGCGTCAAATGCGTTCAGTGGCTCGATCAGCACACCAATGTTTCTCTGTTTCCCAAGGTCCGATGCGTATTGAAGGTTCGACAGAAATGTAGCGCGCGCGTCAGTGCCCGATGCGAAACCGGCCATGACATGAACGTTGTTTGCGCCGAGCGCTTGGGCCCAATCGAAGGCCTGGTCGATAGCAACACGACACTCCGCCTTTTTGTCGGGCAACGCTGCTAAGCCATTAAAGCCGGGACCGCCTCGAAAGGTATTAAGTCCGAGTAGCGGCAGTCCTGTTTCGCATAGCGCCCGGCGGACAGCGGCCTGATCAGAATCAAATGGCCAGTGCATTTCGACTGCATCAAACCCTGCTTGATCGGCGGCTCGTATCGCGTCAGGCAGCGGCAGGTCTGCCCATAAAAAACCCAAGTTGGCTGAAAACTTCATGACTTAGTCCCAATCAATGTCGTAGTGCTGTATCAGTTCATTTACTTGCTTGGCGTTCAGCCCAATCGGGTTCAGACCGCGAACCATAAGCGACAGCTTCGCGGCCGCTTCGAGCTCCTCGGCTGCATAGACTGCGGCCTCAAGATCTTGTCCGGCAACGACTGGGCCGTGGTTTGCCAGCATCAAGGCGCTGCGCTTTCCGGCCAAACCACGGATAGCGGCTCCAATGGCCGGGTCCCCGGGCAGGAAATAAGGCAACAGCTGAACTTTGCCCAATTTCATTAGCGCATAGGGGGTTAAGGGTTCTAGCCAGTTATTCGGGTCCTCTGCTGGCAGTAGCGACAATGCAGTCGCGTGACAACTATGAAGATGAACCACGGCGCCGGTCTTTGACGCCCGCGTGTCATACAGTGCGCAGTGCAGGGGGACCTCTTTTGTTGGCTTCGGGCCCGAGAGATGGCGCCCGCGCGTGTCGATGATCGACAGTTTACTCGGATCCAAATCGGCAAAGGACGCACCGCTCGGTGTCACTAACAAGTCACCGTTTTCGAGTCTGAGCGATATGTTCCCCGTTGTGCCGTGGGTCAGGCCTTGCCGGTACATTCGCTCGGCGAGTTTGCACAACTGCTCCCGAACGTCAGCCATTCAAACCTCGAAACGCGTCAGAGAAGAAATTATCACCACCAAAATTGCCGCTTTTAAGCGCTAGTGCAATGGGGCCGTGCTCCGTTTGAGCGAACGTCCAGGGCACACCCGGCGAGATCTCCTGGCCAACCTGAACATGAGAGACGTTCAGCGCTTTGCAAACCGCGCCGGATGTCTCGCCCCCGGCGACTACGAAACGCGCCACACCCGCGCTTAGCATCCGAACGGCTAAGTCTCCCAGCGCTTTTTCAATCAGTGCCCCAGCGCGTTCCGTCCCGAGCTGATTTTGAACGGCAATAACTGAAGCTGGGTTGTCAGACGCGTAAATCACGCAAGCCGACGTCGGCGCTTGCTGTTGCCACCAGTCCCAGATCGGCTCTATGCCGGAAGTGGCCAGCTCTAATGGATTAATTTTATATCTGGGTGCGTGTTGATAGGACTGCAGTTGGCGCCGTGTTTGTGCCGAGCAACTGCCAGCCAGAACGACCGATTGCGTTCCAATGCCTTCAGGGACGACTGGTGTGGTCGTGTTCAACTGAACTCGGCCTGGAATCGGCATGGCCAACGCACTACCGCCGGTCAGCAACACTTCGCCCCAGGCTTGGTCAACAATTGAGCCGAGGTCATCAAATTCGACTGCATCGGCGATGATGTGCGCGGTATCGGGCCATTGTTGACCGGCCTTGATAGCGGCCCGCTGCCAAAGACCAACCGATCCCGACACTTGCGGCTCAAGAACCTTCACGAGGCTCGACTCAGTCATGGGGGTAAGCGGATGGTGACGCATGGGGGACTCAGACAGTAGCTCGTCGAGCACGAACAAATGCCCTTTGAAAACCGAGCGACCGTTTTCGGGGAACGCCGGGCAATACAGTGCTTGTTTGTGTCCGGTCAGCTCCATGAGGGCTTCTGCGACGGGGCCGATATTGCCCTGTGGGGTCGAATCAAAGGTAGAGCAGTATTTCCAGTACAGCTGTTCCGCACCTTGTTTCAATAACCAGGCGCCAGCCTCCGTGGCCTGCTGGATCGCACTGTCGACAGGCTCGGTCCTGCACTTCAATGCGATAATGGCAACGTCTGCATCGACCTCTTTAACATCCGCTGGAACACCAAAATAAAGAGCCACGCGAGCACCGGCGCGAACCAAAAGGCCGCCTAGATCAGTTGCGCCGGTAAAGTCATCGGCAATACACCCTAAAATCATGCGTGCTCCTCGGCTGTCGGGTCACCAGGCAATCGGACTCCGGCTGCGCGGGCCAACAATAGTGCAACCGCGCTGTCGTCCATCTGGCCCATGCCGGTTTTGCTTGCATTGGCAAAGAGTTCCAGTGCTGTCCGTGTCATCGGAATACTTGCGTGGTTGGCCGCCGCGTCACTGACGATGCCGAGGTCCTTGACGAAAATGTCGACGCTGGACAGCGGAGCGTAATCACCATTGGCGATATGCGGGCCGCGGTTTTCGAACATCCACGAAGTTCCTGCGCATTCAGAGATAACCTCCAGCACTCGGTGGAGGTCCATTTGCAGATGCCCGGCAAGGGCCATTGCTTCAGCCACCGCGGCGATATGAACGCCAGCCAACAACTGATTAATGGTCTTCATCCGGCTTCCATCACCCGCGGCGGTGCCGAGCGTAAAGACCTTGCTGGCAATAGCGTCCAACAGTGGAGTCGCGCGTTCAAATGCGCGCGGGCTACCAGATCCCATAACTGACATGTCGCCCGTCATGGCTTTAGCGGCACCGCCACTGACGGGTGCATCCAGGTAGTGGAGGCCGATTCGCTCGACGCGTTCGGCGAATCCCTGTGCTGCGGCGGGCGTGATCGTGACGCAATTAATAACCACTGCGTCAGGCGCCAGCGAGGTGAGAAGCGACTCGCTTAGAATTTGCTCTGCTTGGTTGGCATTGACGACAAAAATGAGCAGCGCATCCGAGTTTGCAGCGTCGGCCAGTTGATCGCTGGAACGACCGCCCGCCAACTCAAACTTCTTCAGGGCGGCCGGATTGAGATCACTCCCGACAACATCATGCCCTGCGCGGTAGCAGTTGATGGCAGCGCCCAACCCCATGGATCCTAGGCCAATTATAGAAACTTTCATGTCTTACTCCTACGATTTAATCCACTGGGGTAGCCACAAGGCGATGTCTGGGTAAAACAAGACCAGCGTTAGGGCAACGAGTTGAATGGCGATGAACGGCAATAGCGCCCTAAATATTTCAGCCAATGACATGTCAGGGGGAGCCACAGATTTTAAATAAAACGCAGCAGGCCCGAATGGAGGGGATAAGTAAGACACCTGCATATTCATCGCGAACAAGATGCCGAACCAAACAGGGTCATATCCAAGCTTGACAATAATGGGCACAAAAATCGGCATCGTTAGCAAGGCAATGCCGATCCAATCCATGAACAAGCCAAGAACGATCAGTATGGCCATCATGATTAAGATAATGACCATTGGGCTGGCGCCGCTGTCTAAGATAGCGGACTCAATAAACCGGTTGCCGCCCATCAGGTTGTAGACGCCTACCAAGGCCGACGCCCCTAAACCGATCCAGATAATCATTCCACAGGTTTCGAGCGTCTGGCGCAGTGAGTCACGAATCAATACATAGTTCACTTCGCCCCGAACGAGAGCCGACAAGAACACCCCGACCACCCCCATCGCGGCTGCTTCTGTAACCGAGGCGATACCGCCGTAAATTGAGCCCAGAACCGTTACCGCCACGCCCAATGGCAAGACAACGCCCTTCATTTTACGGAGCTTTTCTTGGGTCGAGATTTCGAGCTCTTCCTTGGGAGGCGGCGGCGCCATTGACGGGTCGAGCGTGCACCGCGCGAAAATGTATGCGATGTAGAATCCAGCCAACATTAAGCCCGGCGTAACCGTCGCTAAAAAGAGGTCACCGATCGATACACTCGCAGTCAGGCCATAAACAATGAGCACGATCGACGGGGGAATCATCGTTCCGAGCGACCCGCCCGCGCACACTGTGCCAATCGCAAGGGCCCGGTTGTAGCCCAGACGTAACATCTGGGGCAGCGCGATCAGGCCGAGCAGTACGATTTCGCCGCCGATGATCCCACTGATAGCGGCCAGAAAAACAGCTGCGATGAGGGTTTGTATGGCGACACCGCCGCTTAGTCGGGCAGCGAAGATTCGCATCGCATCGTACAGGTCTCGAGCCATGCCGGATCTGTCCAGCAACGAAGCCATCAACACGAACATCGGGATGGCAACTAACACGAACTCGTTAATGAAGCTGTAAATACGGCTCGATACCAATGGAACACCCATCGGGCCGAACCATGCCAGGGTGAAGACAATCGCGATTAAGCCAGTGACAAAGGCCAGTGGAATGCCGGTCAGAATCATGACCATGATGCTGCCCACCAGCAGGATGGAGCCCGTTTGGATGCCTAACCCGCGACCTTCGCTGAATAGGTAGATTCCGCCAGCCCCCAAGGTAATCAAGACAATCGCAATCCCGATAACGGCGAGCTTGCTGGCTGGGCTGCTTGTGGTGTCGTTATTGCGAGTCGCGTAGGTGTGAAGGTGAGCCACTGACTGCGCAGCGAGCACAAGTGACGTGATAAAGAGCGCCATCTTCACTAGCGCGGGTATGGCCGGGTTCCACGCAGAGCCAGAGCGTTCGAGGCGCATATCGCCCATCGGGGTAAACCAGGCTTTTTCCGTCATGGTCCAAGCGGCGTATGCAATTACCCCGGCAAAGATCAGCGTCAGCGAGCTGTTTACTAGGTCAAGCAGTTGGCGTGTCTTGCCGGTGGTGCCAAAGTAAATCAGGCCAATCCGAATGTGTTTGTCGGCAGCAAGGCATTGGATGCCGCCGTACAGATAACAGATAGCAATCAGACCAATAATGGTCTCGTGAGCCCAAATGGTCGGCGCATTGAAGAAGTATCTAAGGACGATTTCAACAATGGAAATAACCGTCGCCACGCCAAACAGCCAGCTGATGGGGCCACCCATTTGGATGATCAGGCGATCAAGCCATGTCTTAGAGGGCTCGGGCACATACTCGTGTGCTGAATTGACGCCGACGGGCGCCTGGTTGCTGGTTGGGGGCATAGTTGTCTCTAACTGTGGGGTCGATAGGAAGTTGAGCGGGCGAAGTTACCCGCTCAACGGGTGGCGTTATTCAGCCGCCATGAGGCCAGCGTCGACTAGGTAGCCGGATACACTGTCAAAGGCCTTTCCTGCCATCTCTGAACGCGATGCCCAGTTAGCCCACTGACTTTTGGCAATGCCACGGAACTTTGAACGTTCCTCGTCGGACCAGTTGATGATCTCAATGTTCGGATCATTGTTGATCTCTACTACGGCAGCGGCGTTGGCGACGTCTAGGCGGTTCACCATGTCGTAAGCAAAGTCGCGGACGGACACTTCCAGAATCATCTTCAGGTCAGCAGGTAGATCGTCGTAGATGGCTTTGTTCATCGAGACTTCGATCACGGGCATGCTGTGGAAGCCGGGGTAGAGCGGGTATTTTGCAAACTCATGCATCCCCTGCGCATGGTTGGTCGAAATCACTGTGTAGTCGGCCGCGTCGATGACGCCTTTCTCGAGCGATGTGTAGACCTCGGAGCCAGGCAAGTTAACCGGAGAGGCACCGGCTGCCGCAAAGACTTCTTGCACCATGCCCTCTGGCGCACGCATCTTGATGCCTTTCAAGTCGTCTACAGTGCGGATGGGCTTAGTTGACAGGAAGGCTTCAACGCCGGTCGCCGATGCACCGAGGAACTGCAAGCCGTATGGGTTGACCAGCTCGTTAAAAAGTTCCTTGCCGCCGCCGTAATTCATGTAGTTGAACATCTGCTTCGGCTCGGACCATGCGCCAACCAAGTTGCCGAGCATCGCGAACGCCGGGTCTTTGCCCGAGAAGTAAGAGGGGTCAGTTACGTGGCCCTGCAGGATTCCCGCACCGACCGCATCCAGTGTCTCGTTGTGAGCCACGACAGTGCCGACGGGCACCAAGTTGATGTCGATACGGCCGCCTGACATCGTTTCGACACGTTCCGCCCATGCCTCTTCGATGGCGAAGAAGTTATCGCCTGCTTGTGCAGAGGTTTGGAATGTCCACTCGTAATCTGCCGCCAATGCGCTAGCGGCTCCAAAGGTTGACGCGACCGCTATAGCCAGTGTTTTTAGCCCTTTCATGGAATGCTCCTAGTCTTGTTCTTATGTAAAGTGTGGGGCCTGGATCAGTCCGCCACTTGCTACCGTTATCGATAACGGTTAAAACAATAACCAACCTTTGGAAAACATGTCAAACCCAAAAATGAGTAAAAAATCGACATTAAGCGATGTGGCAAAAGCGGCAGGTGTCAGCAGCATGACGGCGTCGCGTGCGCTGCGTCGGGCCAAGGACGTGAGCCCGGCCACCATCGCCAAGGTCGAGGCCGCCGCTGCCAGCGTAGGTTATGTCGGAAACGCGCTCGCCCAGTCATTATCGAGCAAGCGAACGGACCTGGTTGCGGTCATTATGCCGTCGTTGACTAACACCGTTTTTCCAGAGGTTCTGGCTGGTATTGCCGAAGCGACCGAAGCTAGGGGTCTTCAGCCGGTATTTGGGCTTTCTGAGTACGACAAGCAAAAGGAGCTCAAGGCGATACGAAGCCTGTTGGCTTGGAAGCCGGCTGCATTCTTGGTGCCAGGTGTTGACCAGCTCGATGAAGCGAAAAAGCTATTGGCGGATTCGGGAATACCGGTGGTTCAGGTCATGGATCTTACTGACGACCCAATCGACAGTTGTGTGGGGTTTTCCCACCGGCAAGCGGGGTATGACATGGCGGTCGCTCTGCTGGCCAAAGGGGTTACCCGGTTTGGGTATGTGGGTGCAGCGTTGGAGCGGGATCTACGGGCGGCGAAGCGTCGCGCCGGGTTTGCGCAAGCGTTAGAGGAGCAGGGTCATCGCTTTGTCTGCGAGTACACCGTCGCCTCAACCGCCACAATGGCGCTGGGTGGTGAGCTGATGGGTGGGGTTTTGGATCAGTCCAAACCCGTAGAGGCCGTTTATTTTGCAAACGATGACATGGCGGCAGGCGGTGTTTTTGAGTGCCTTCGCCGAGAGGTCAAAGTGCCAGACGACGTCGTGATCGCAGGTTTCAATGGATTGGAAGTAACGGACTCCCTACCGGTGCAGATCGTGACGGCGCGCTCCCCACGTTATCTAATGGGCTTAACCGCAGGCGAGTTGGTCGCAAGCAATGTGCTAGACAACACGCCGCGTGCTAGGCGGATTGAACTTGAGCCGACTTTGGATTTTGGTGACTTCCACTAGTCCAGCCACGCTTGAACTAACTGCGCAAATGGGCCGCGGTCCGTCCGCTAAGCCAACGTGCCACCCACAACCCCAAGCCGCGTGGCCGGCGTCAGTTATTTACTCAGGAAAAACCCGCCACTGGTGCTCGCCCATGGGCCGCCTGAGAAGTTCATCGTCAAACGGCGGTCGATGTCACCGGCATAAAGCAGGTAGGTGTAGCCATCAATGTCGACACCCGGCGCCAGAACACTTCCGTCGCCGCGCACCCGGTATTTGACCGGCTGGACGGCGTTCGGCGCGAGCATGAAGTTGATGCCCTGCAATGCCTTTTGGAAACGGTCGAACTCGGTGCCGTTAGCCAGTTCAATTCGGTACCGATCAGCGTGGACGGATGACTCGGTTACGCTGACAAACCAGGGCGCGGATACCTGGGTTGCACTCAGTGGTAACTCGCCTTCAATCAGCAAGTTGATGCCCATGTCGGTGTTCTCTAACTCGATATCGTCGATATCCATGAAGTCTTCGACGGTGGCGATGATTTGATCGAGTTCCGCCCGCTGTTCGTCATCGAGCTCGGACATCAATGAAAACTCGGCGTCGAAAGGAACGCTGGACACCTCGCCCATCGCTGCCTGCCGTATCTCGTCGGTTTTGAGGGTCACCGTCAGCTTGTCGGCATCGCAGCCCGCCAGGGCCGCCACTAGGGTCAATAACGCGGTTTTTATTAGGTTTTGTTTCATGCTGCCTCGACTCTTTGCTTTTTACATTTTTGATGCTGACACGCTTCGACGGCCAGGCAGTCGATAACGCGATGTGGCCAACGATGGATCGTTGTCCAGTGGCTCAAAGTTATGTGTTTTTCTTAATGCTTTTGAGTTGATTTGACAAGGCCGTATCCCGATTGGGGTTCGCGGGCCAGTTTGCCGTTGTCACTGGGTAGCCGTAGGCAACTTAGCCCCAAAAACAACCGTGCGGGTCCTGGTCCAGTAACGCGATCCACTCATCTAGGTTGGACACGCTGGGCGCGGGTTCATAGCTGTGCCATTTCAGGTCCGCGCGCATCCAATACACCTTCCATGTGCCTTTGGATTTTACGAAGGTGGTTTTGCCGATGTGCTCGCGAATCGGAGTGCCGTCGCGGAGCTGGCGATTGAAATACAGCACAATGGACTGGCCAGTGATGTCGTAGTCGAGGTCGAGCTGGTTGCTCAGGTGAGCTGGCGGTCGGCGCCGCTCAATGAACGGAGCAAGCTGGCGCTTAATGCGCGCGCGGTCTAGGTCGTTGAATGGCATAGGGTTCACTCGATTAATACGATCTCAATCATACGGCTGATCGCGGCACATTTCGCGGTGATCTGGCCCGGCCGTGCGGCGAATTGCATCAGTTACGGCTGTCATACTGCGCTCAGCCGAGTGCTGTCTGAGCCCGTTATCAAACCTTGAGGGTTAACAATCCTGGCTTGACAGCGCAATCCAACACCTCGATTAGCTGACCGTCAGTCGAATATCGGAGCGCGCGATTATAGCAGCATGCCGGGGCCTCGCGGGTAGGCCGCCGCTTGATCCCACCGATAAACTATGGCGTTCACCCGCGCGAACTCTGCTATCATCTCCTTCCTCGGAGCCGGCCCGTTCCCTCGGCCGCGCCCGCGTTCTTTATCTTCTCCGCTTTCGTCGCTCGCGACAGTCGTCTGGCCCGCCCCGCGCGCAGCCTGCGAATTCGCATTCCGGCTGACACTCATGCTCGCGCGTTGAGTGCGCTCGTGGAGACTCAATCGGCTGCCCCACGGCGCAGTCAAGGCCAGCGCTAGGCAGCGCCAAGGAAAGGAAGAGAAACGATGCACCCCATGATCAACATTGCCCTGAAGGCGGCTCGCGACGCAGCAGAGGCCATCGCCCACAGCAGCGACCGACTCGACCGCATCAAGGTCATCAACGACAGCCCTAGCGCCTTCCTCACGTCGATGGACCTCGACTCCGACAAGACGCTGCAGTACCACCTCCTGAAGGCTTACCCCGACCACAGCATAGATTCCAGAGCGACCGGCCTCAGGGCCGGCGCGCGCAAGGATGTCGTGTGGCTGATCGACCCCCTCATCGGCAATCGTAACTTTGCGC
>CAKZQE010000165.1 GCA_937139465.1 uncultured Gammaproteobacteria bacterium | reverse complement strand
GAGGGCAACGAGTTGATTCGGCTCGTGTGCCAGACCCTGATAACCCTGATGGTGGTGGCGGCCCTCGGTTTTAGCGCCAGCGAACGCACCAGCGTGGTCAGAACCTTGAGTGCAAAACTTATTCGACGCCAAAACAAATCCACGGTCACGCCTTTAGGAGAAGCCGGTGAATAGCTCATTTGACACGCCTTTGGTATCCGTTGTGATTCCCGTTTACAACCGGGTGTCGACGCTTGAGCGGGCGTTGCGATCGGTCTTGATGCAGTGCTACGACGCGATCGAAGTGATTGTCGTTGATGACGGCTCCACGGACGGGTCCCAGGCAGTCGTTCAGCGCGTTAATGACCCGCGCGTCCAGCTGGTTCAGCACGACAAAAACCGCGGCGTCAGTGCGGCGCGCAACACCGGCATCGAGCGAGCGAATGGCGCATTTCTGGCCTTTCAAGACAGCGATGACGAATGGCTGGCTGGCAAATTAAGCGCCCAGGTCGATTGCATGAACGCGGCGGGTGAGGACTGCGTATTGGTTTACTGCACCAAAGTGGTTTACGGCCGTGACGAGGGCCGTAACTTTGGTGATCGGCGGGTGGCCTGTGTACCGCCAGCCGGCGCCACGGACCTGTCCGGCGACATGCGCCAGGCGCTGATCCACGGAACCTTCATCAGCCCGCAGACAATGTTGATGCGCACCGACGCGGTCCGGCGCATGGGTGGCTTCGATCACCGCATTTACGGCTCCGAAGAGTGGGATTTTTGTCAGCGCTTAGCAGAGTTAGGTCGCTTCGACTTTGTCGATGAGCCCTTGGTCAACACCTATATCCAAAATGACAGCATCTCAGCGTTTAACCCGCGTGTTAACCGAAGCTTGCTGACCATTTACAACAACATGAAACGCCGCGGCGTCGCCCCAAGCAGCTTAGCGGACCCGCTGGCACGGCTTGGACTGACGATGGTACGTAACGGTTCACCGCGCCAAGGCCTTAGGTTGCTGCGCTACGCCATGAATGCGCGCTTGTGCCCGGCGGTGGCGAGCCGCTGGGCGGTTGGCGAGGTCCTGGCCAAACTGACGCCAGGGCCAGGTCGTTTGGTTGCACACAATGACGCTATTCCCTCCAGTAACATCAGAGAAATTGGCCGTGAAAATGATTGAAAAGCTTGCCGCAGCGACGCAGCTCGCGACGTTTTTTGTGCGCCCTGAACGCCGGCTGTTGGGGTTTTACTACGACCAGCATCCAAACGTCGGTGACGTTCTGAACGTCGACCTGGCCGATCGTTTGCTGGACAAAGAGCTGGTCATGTTGCCCGGCATGCGGCACCTGCCCCACGTGCTCATGGTCGGCAGCATTCTGGGCCAAATGAATAAAAACAGCATTGTCTGGGGCAGCGGCGTGTTGTCGCCCGAGATCTTCGATCAGTGTCAGGGGCTCGGGACCATATTGGCCGTTCGCGGTCGCTTGACTAAAGGGCTGATCGAGAAAAAATTCGATGTGCAGCTGGATTGCCCGCTCGGTGACCCGGGGCTTTTGCTGCCACGGGTTTACCCCATGCCCCAGCGCAGTGAAAAACAGGTTGGCATCATTCCACATCTGTTGGACGAGTCTTCGGACTGGGTGCGAGCCATGTGCGAGCAGGGCGCTAAACTGGTGTCGGTCAGTTTGCCGCCAGAGCAATTCGTTGACGCGTTGGCAGGCTGCAGCGCGGTCATTTCGTCGTCGCTGCACGGCCTTATTTTGGCGGATGCCTATAACATCCCGAATATCCGCTTTAGCTTGCCCAATCCGATTCCCGGTGGTGACTTTAAATTTGACGACTATTACTCAGCCACGACCGTGCCGCTGGCCAATGAGGACACGATCCGCGTCGAGCCCGACGATACGCGTCGTCTAGTCGACCTAATTGCAGGGGCACGGGTAAAACCTTATGCGTTTGACTTAGATGACCTGCTCGCAGCGGCGCCGCGGGGTTGAGTGTGAACCTTCGGCCGATGTTGTTTTTACGCGCGACGCTAACACTGGGTTTATGAGCATCCGAGCAAAACTTCTCGTCCTAATGGCGTTACCACTGTGGATCATGGCTGCGCCCGTGACCAAAGCCGGCGTGCCAGAAGCTGAAAACACCGTTATGGATGCGGCCGACGTGGCCTATGCATTCCGAAAAGCGGGTTTTGAGGCGCCGCCAAGCTTGGTCAGTCAGTGGGTTGGCAAGCGACGCTTTGATTGGGTGCAGGCGACGGTGGCTGGACTTGATACTGCGCCGGTGTTGCCGGTACCACGCTGGACCGCAGAGCCTGTGCGCCATTGGGGCTTCCGGGAGTGGTCAAACGCCCAGCGTTCTGCGTATCGTGCGGCCCGGGCCGCTGAGCTGGACAGCCTTCGCCACTGGTGGATCAACCAGATGGTCCATAGCCCTTCGCCAATGGCCGAGCGCATGGTGATGTTTTGGCACAACACCTTTGTGTCCTCGTATTCCGGACTGCGTCATCGTACCGACGCGGTCTACCAGCAGCACCGAACGATCCGGGAATTGGGTCTGGGAAATTACCGCGCACTACTGGCCGCCATGATTCGCGACCCAGCCCTGCTAATTTACTTGGACAACACCACCAACACAGTCAAAAAGCCAAACGAGAACTTCGCCCGCGAGCTGCTAGAAATATTCACGCTGGGTGACTCGAACTACACCGAGTACGACATAAAAGCCACCGCCCGAGCGCTGACCGGTTGGCACGTGGCCGAGTTCGGCCCATTGGCGTTTAGGGTCAACGACGCCGCCATGGACCGACAGTCAAAAACCATTTTTAACCAGACCGGACACTACAATGGGGATGACCTGGTTGACCTGATTCTCAGTCAGCGCGCTAGCGCCGAGCATGTGGTTCGGAGGTTGTGGCTTGAGTTTGTGTCGCACCAGCCCGCACCCCAAGATTTCGTTGGGCCCATGGTTGACACCTTTGTCGGCGCTGACTTGCAGATAAAACCGGTACTCAATGCGCTGTTACGGTCCAGCCACTTCTGGTCACAGGACTACGCGGGTACTAGCGTCAAGTCGCCGGTCGAGCTTGCGATTGGATTGTTGCGGGCAGGCCATGATTTACGGCTGCCAGCGGACAGCGTTCATCAACAATTGTCTGCCATGGGCCAAGCGCTCTTTGCCCCGCCTAATGTCAGTGGTTGGGGCTATGGGGAGTATTGGTTGGATCCCTCATTTTTGCTCGAGCGGGACAAGGCCATTGAAGCCATGACGTCTGGATCCCGGATGATGCCCGTGAATGCCTCGATGACTAGGGTGCTGCCGACAAGCGCCCGTGTTGAACCGGCGGTTACGGCCAACCCCGCCATGCTCACGACCGACGAAATGGTCCTTATGTACTTCACGCCGCCATCACCTAAGCGCGGAATCGGGGTGTCGGTCATGTTTGATGGGCTGCAGTTTGACGGGCGTCGATGGGACTACTTTGGCGTCGCCTATCACCAAGACCAAAATGGCCAGTACCGCGTGACCCTAAGGCAGGACCGCTGCCAACCCGACTGCCTTGAGGTCTGGCCGGTTGACTTAAAACGCAAGAAAATCACCAATGAGGTCAGGTTCTACGTCCAGCCACGATCGTTCGAGCAGTTTCAATACCAGGCGTTAAACGCGCGGGACCAGGCACTCATTGCGGCGTTACTTGGCCAATTTCCTGAGGTGATGGCACGTGTGACCGCTAGCCACCGGCATCGGGACGAATCAGACGTCGCTCAATGGTCAGCCCGAATGAAGCCTTATGTCGAACTGGTTGAAGCAGGGCACTGGGGGGCGAGTCCGGGATTGGTCGAGACGAAACGGTCGGGCGCGTCGGGCGCATCTATGCAAGCCCAGGCGCCTGTTGGCACCGTACGCAGCGCCGAAGACGCCGACACCTGGGAGCGAGCCGTTAAAACAATGGGCGTCCAGAACGACCTTTCCACCTGGCTGCATAGCCTGTCCATTGGGGGACCCCTTAGGTCCTTCGATGAGGTGGTCGCCAGCCCTGCGTTTCAGATTAAGTAGGTGATGCCAATGCAACGAAGAGCACTCATCAAGGCAATGGCGGCTGCGGGCCTGCTGGGTCCGAGTGGCATGAGCTTCGGCTCGGTGCTGCGCAACAAGTACCTGGTGCTGATCGAACTGTCCGGTGCCAACGATGGGCTTAACACACTGGTGCCCTATGTCTCGGATGAGTACCAGCGATTGCGACCAACGCTGCGGGTGGGTCGCGACGGGGTGATACCGATTGGCAGCTCTGCGAGTGTCGGGGATTTGGGGATGACGACCCATCTGGCTCAGGTGATGGACGCCAGCTGGGAGCAGGACATGGCTGTTGTGACTGGTGTCGGCTATCCGCAGCAAAATCGCTCGCACTTCTCGTCTATAGCGCTTTGGGAGACTGGCAGCGACGGCGTTCGCAAGGTCCACCAGGGGTGGCCGACTGCCACGCTGGAACGCGTGTATGCGGGTCGATCCGCACAGATCCACGGCGTGACCTTAAACGGCTCGATGGGACTGTTCGAGGGTGGTTCGGGGGTCTACGTTAGTCTTGCCAGCCTGCGCCAGTTACGGGCCTTTGATGCGGGGGTAATGCCTGATACGGGCAACGCACTGCTGCAACTGATGAACAAGCGCAAAACCGATTTGTCGCTAGCCTCGGGGCACCTGAGCAAGGCGCTGGAGGAATACGACCCAAACCGCCTGCCGGTTCAGATGCGCCAGAGCGCCTTGGGTCGTCAATTGCGGGATGTTTTGAGAACCATTGGCGCAGACATGAGCGTTCCCGTGATGCACGTTCAGCAACGCTCCTACGACACGCATAAAGCCCAAGGTTACCGCCACGGCCGGTTACTTGAGGACCTGAGCGCAAACCTCGCGTTGTTCCGTCAAGGCGTCCGCGCCATGGGACGCTGGGATGACGTGCTGGTCATGACGTATTGTGAATTCGGCCGACGCGTTCAAGAGAATGGCAACGCGGGAACCGACCACGGCACGGCGAACACCCATTTCTTAATGGGTGGTCGAGTCAATCCAGGGCTGTACGGCGACCACCCGTCACTGTCAGCGCTGGTCGATTTCGACATGCAACACACCATGGATTACCGGGCCATCTACGACCAGGTCTGCCAGCACTGGTTTAGGGACCCCGCGGAACCCTGGGCGGCTTACCGCGATCCGCGATTGAATCACCTGATCGACACAACCTATACCTAACCCGGAGCCACCCCTATGTTTAGCGCTGTTATCCCAGCTCACAACGAAGCCAGCGGAATTGCCAAATGCCTCGGTCCTTTATCCGAGGTGTCCCAAGCGCTCGGAGGTGAGGTGGTCGTCGTGTGTAACGGTTGCACAGACGAGACGGCCGCAGTGGCGCGCCGGTTCCCAGGCGTGACGGTGGTCGAGACCCGTATTCCGTCCAAGTCCCACGCGCTCAATCTGGGCGACAAACATTGCACGCTGTTCCCACGGCTCTACGTTGACGCAGACCTCGAGATAACCCCCGAGGATTTACGCAGCTTGATCGCCCACCTGAGCCAGCCGGACGCGTTGCTGGTTGCACCGAAAATGCGGCTGAACTACAGCTCGGTAAGCCGGGCGTCGCGTTGGTATCACCAGTTTTGGTCGGCGCTGCCAGCGTACCAAGCGCGCATGGGTGGTTTGTATGGGTTGTCCGCTGCCGGCCGCTCGCGCTTTGATCAGTTTCCAGACCTAACCGGGGACGACGCCTTTGTTCGCTCTCGCTTTGTTCGGTCCGAAGTCGCGATTCCCTCTGACGTGTCCTTTTTGTGCGACCCGCCGCGTACGCTCACGGATTTAGTTAAGGTGCGCACACGGATCGTTCGCGGCGGACGCGAGCTCTCGCAAGCGGTAGGCGCTTGCCCTGACGTCCCAACCAACGGGTTGAGCGACATTCGAGCACTGATGTTTCGCAGCCCTCAGTGCTTTGCAAAAGGGCTGTGCTTTTTGCTGGTGACCTTGGTCGTCAGCGCCCGCGTTCGATGGCAGGCACTGCGCGGTGCCGCGATTGGGTGGGAGCGAGACAACTCCTCACGCGAGCCGGGTTAGGCCTCGGCTCGAGCCAAGCGTCGCCGTTTCATTCGCAGACTGGCTTGGGACGGGGCCTTTTGTTCCGCCCCGAGGGTGCGAGCAAAGGCCAAGCCCCCAAAAATAATCATGTACAGCTGCGTGGCGATCTGGCCGAAGTAGGAAACGCCGATAAAGGTGATCAGGCTGGCCGAGATTGACGCTAAGAAGGCCCAAATCAATAACCGGGTATTGCGCTCGGCTCGCGTTTTTGTCGGGGCCTGCTCAAACCGCTTGCTAAGCAAGCGAATCGTCATCCAAACGACGGCGATGAACAGAAACAATGAGGCGGCGCCGCCGCGGACACCGTAGTAGACGAATTGGTTGACGATGTCCTGCGCGCCCCAGAACCAATGGGCCGTGCTTCGGGTTCCGAGAAAAAACCATTCGCCGACGTTGGCGAAAAACGCGTCAATCAGCTTAAACCTGAAGTACGACGTGGATCCCTCGGCGCTTCCGACCCGCGCAATCAGGTGCCAAACCGGTGCCTTCATTACAACATCCAGCGCGATCACCACAACCGCGGTGCCAGGTAAAAACCACTTTCGATAGTCCCGGGCCCAAAAGGCGCACCAGCACATTACTATCGCGGCAAAGCCCATGATCGGGGTGCTCGACGAGGTCGAGAAACCGACAACCACCGTGGCGACCACGGCCGCCATCCAATAAGCGCGGCGCACCAGCGTGGTGGCTATTAGCCCACGCCAAATAAAGAAACAGGAAAACGTTATCCAAAACACGCCGGCATAAATGGGGTGGAAAAAGGGTCCGCGGGCTCGAACCTCGCCCATGCGAATATTGGTAGCGTCGGAAATGCCGCCAAAGGCTCGATACAGATTGTCGGTGGTGGTGTGTTCGTGCCAAAACGCGAGCGCGGTTGGGAAACTGATCAGTGCCGCGACGGTCGTTATCGCCATTAGCTGTGCCTGGCTAACGTAGACCCGCACCGCATAGGCCAGCAGCAACAGCGTCACGGTTCGCCCGATCTCGGCCATCCAGCCACCGCCGGACAGCCCGCTGACCAGGCCAAAAATAACGATAAAGCCAACAATGAGTTTTTCCGGAAGCAGCATTGGGTGGTGGGGGCGTTCACCGAAAAACACGGCCCGGGCAACAAGCGCCATGATCAACAGGCGAACAAACGGGAAATCTACGGTGGCGATACTGAGGCGGTGGGAAAAGGGAACGATGCACAGGATAACGATCATCGGAATTAGTGCGGTGTCCCGACGAACGCTAAAAGTCGCAACAATGGCGGCAATGAGCATGGCGAGTGAGAGGGGCGACGTCAGGCTGATATCGCTGAATCCCGAGACTCCGAAGTTTTCAATGTGCCGTTCCAAGGTGCCTCGATGTGCTGCGTTAACGTTGCTAGTAGGGTAGTTCAAAAGTGGTGTCGGCAGCGGGTTTGAGGTTGGCCCTTGGTGCGCACTGGGCGACCAAAGGTACGTGCCTTAACGTTGGTAGGGGCGGCGTTCAGGGGCTGGCCGGGTGGCAGAAACGGAAAACGCCGGCGGTCGCCGGCGTTTCGTAGTGCTTAGGTTGCCTGGGGGCTGATTAGGCCGCTTTGCGCCGTGCAGAGAATCCAGCGAAACCTGCCAACGCGGTTCCGAACAAGATAGCCGCTGCTGGGATTGGCACCGCTTGGATGTCGATGTCCAAAATGCCGCCGTCAGCGCCGGTTGCCAGTGTCAAGCTGTAAGCGCCGCTCAGGCCAGCCAATGCGACGTCAAAGTTGCCACCGTTGAAGGGGATCTCCCAGGTATCGGTCCAGACAACGCTGCCTGCTTGTTCAAGAATGGCCGTGACCGTAGGCACCGAAGCGGTTGAGGAGGCCGTCGCTTCACAGCCCTCGATGATCACGCCGCCCAGCACCAAGTCGCAAGACTCGAAGCTGAAGTTAACGTGGGTTGGGGTGCCAACCACGTTCATCTGGATGGTGTTGCCGTTATTTTGATTCACAACGCCGGCTGGAAAGTAGACGGCTTCGGCGATCGGAAGGCCATATCCGACGTCGACTGTGTCAGGAAATACCGTGTCGGCAGTGGCGGTGCTGGCGCCGAAAATGCCGGCTGCTGCGACGGCTGCTGCTGCAAGTGTGTGTTTAATGCTCATCATTGGTTCCCTCAAGTTGGCTTGTGATGCACTTAGGGCATTGCAGGTTGCGTGCCAATCTGGCGGGAAGGCGTCAAACAGGCTTGGGCGCTGGGTTTCGTGCAACAGGGTGCAGCTCGCCGGCCGGAGTTTGTCGGGTTATTTTACATTAGGTACCTTTACCTATGTCGCGAAATTTTCCACCTGCAGCCTTGCCCGACGTAGCGGCCGCCTGGTACCCGAGGGTGCGCGGGCCAGCGCCATTGCCGCTATGATTTCTGCGAGCTCGTGCGCTGGCCCGGGCTAATTTGTGTGAATAGGAGCGATGATGAAGGGCATTATTCTCGCCGGTGGGTCCGGTACGCGGCTTCACCCGATTACCCGCGGCGTGTCCAAGCAGCTATTACCGATCTACGACAAACCAATGATCTACTATCCGCTGTCCGTTTTGATGCTCGCAGGGATTCGGGAGGTATTGATTATCTCGACGCCGCAGGATCTGCCGAACTTTTCACAGCTGCTGGGGGATGGGTCTGACTTTGGTGTGTCGCTAAGCTATGCCGAGCAACCCTCGCCTGATGGTTTGGCGCAGGCCTTTATTATTGGCGAGGACTTTATCGGCGATGATCGAGTGTGCCTGATCCTGGGTGACAACATCTTTTATGGGTATGGCTTCAGCGGCATGCTCAAAGATGCCGCGCAACGCGCGTCCGGCGGCACGGTTTTCGGGTACCACGTAAACGATCCAGAACGATTCGGTGTGGTTGAGTTTAATGCTGAGGGGCGCGCGGTCTCAATTGAGGAAAAGCCGTCATCGCCGAAGTCGAATTACGCGGTGACCGGGCTCTATTTTTACGATAACCGGGTGGTTGAGATCGCAAAAAACGTGCAGCCAAGCCACCGCGGAGAGCTTGAAATCACCGACGTTAATAACGCCTACTTGGCGCTTGGGGAGCTAAACGTCAGTGTCATGGGGCGGGGTTTTGCCTGGCTGGACACCGGGACCCATGATTCGCTGATGGCTGCCGGCACCTACATTCAAACCATTGAACAACGTCAGGGTTTGAAGGTGGCGTGCCTCGAAGAAATTGCCTACCGCAATGGTTGGCTGGCGCGGTCGGATCTCATCACATTGGGTCAGTCGTTGAGTAAGACGGGCTATGGGCAATACCTACTTCGCATTGTAGACGAGCCGGCTTTTTGAGTTAAATGGCGTATCCGCGGGCGTAAAAAAGCCGCCCCTGGGCGGCTTGTTCGTTGGTTGAAGTCCGTTTAGAAGCGGACGTTGAGCTGGATGCCCGCTTCAATATCGGTCAATCCGTCGATGCCGGTGTAGTTATTGCGCTGCTCGGCATAGGCACTGATGTGCGCTGACTGACCAATGGCGTTGTTGTAAAAAATACCCAGGTTATATTCGCGGTCTTGGCTCGCAAGGCTGCTACTGCTGTTTTGGTAGACCAGGTTGCCGCTGACATCAACGTCAGAGGGGCTGCTGAAGTGCGCATCGCCACCGACGATCGCCACCGGGAGGGCTGCGACAAGGCCAAATTCGCCGGCATTGGTGTTAAACCGGGCGCCGATGTTGGCGGTGTTTGACAGCACCGTGCCGGCACCTTTCAGCATCGAGTTGGTATCCACGTCCAGTGACGTGAAACCTGCGGTTGCGCCGCCGAACACCGACAAGGTGTCGTTGACCGCATTGTCAAAGTTGTAGCCGATGTATCCCGTGGTCGCGCCGTTAACCCGCATCAGGTCACTGTCGGCGGTGTTGCCTAGGAAGGTGCCGCTCTCGGTCATGTAGCCCAAGCTCAGACCGTTATTGAAGTCATAGGTCAAGTTGATTTCAGAGCCGTTTTCACTGATTCCAAGCAGGGTGTTGGTTCCACCCGCGAGCTGGGCGTCAGCCGCGTAACCAGCGTAGGCATTGGTATTGACCAGGTCGCGATGCGCCACTGTGTAGCTCAGGGTGCGGGTATCAGCGGCCGAGACCAGGCTGGTCGCGTCGACATAGAAGTCGCGGTCGTATTCATCAACCACCATCAGCGAACTCAGCATTTCACTGACCGCACTGGTTGCGGCGCCACCGCTGAGGCTCAGTGCGCCAAAGTCACTGCTGGTTGCACCGTCAGCACGACCATTGGTCGGGATTCCGAGGGTGCCCTGCGGGCTGGTGGCGGCATCCAAGTCGAGCAGGCCCTGACCGTGACGGCTTTCGTCATAGTTCGGGATGTCTTTGTTGCCCGTTGCCAGCAGCAGCTGAGCCAGGTTTTCGCCTTTCATGTGCGGCCACATTTGGTGGATAACAGCGACCGCGCCACTGATGACCGGAGCGGCCATCGATGTGCCTGACTTGACGGTGTAGCCACCGCCGCTGTTCGCGCTGGCAACGAATGAACCGGGTGCCATCAGGTAAAAGTCGCTGACGCGGTAGTCCGACGTCGCGCAGCTGTCGTCAACACACAGGGTACCGGCGGCGTTGGAGAACGACGACAGGTCTTCGGTTTTGACGTCGTAGGAGCCGGCGATGATGATGCGGCCGCCAAAGGTGAGGGCGCCGGCATCGTCGGTGTGCACGGCATAAATGCCGGGGTAGGCGGCGTAGTCCAAACCTTGGTTACCGGCCGCGGCGACCATGACCATTTCGCTGTCAGTAAAGTTCTCTTTCATGGTGCGCAACAGCGAGCCTGTGGTGTCCAGGTGCAGGTTGTAATAGCCGTTAGTGGCCCAGGCTTCGAGTGTGCTGTTGCCATTGGTGTTGCTCAATTCGTAGGTGCCGTCGCTCATTCCTGCGATGGCGTCCTGAAAACTGTTGCTGTAGTTGTAGCCGCCAGATACGTTCGCCACGCTGGCGCCTTCATCCGACGCCCAGCCCAGTGCCCGAGCCATGCCGACCATGTCGTAGTAGCCCGTTTGCGTGGCGACTTTACCAATAATTAGGTTGGCATCCGGCGCCACACCGGTCATGCCCACACCATCCAGTGCGGCAGCGGCGCTACCTGCGACGTGGGTGCCGTGGCCGTTGAGGTCGTCCATACCCTCGGCGCCATTGCAGGCCGACGTGAAGCACTCCTGGGCCAGAATGCGACCGGCAAATTCGCTGTGATCGGCGTCGATCCCGGTGTCTAAGATGGCGATAGTCGTGCCTTGTCCTGTCCATCCACGGGCCCAGGCTTCCGGCGCGTTGACCACATCCAGCGCGTTGCCATACTGGCCGTAGAGGTCCTCACGCAGGATAGTTTGGGCGTTGAAGTAGCTATAGGCCGTCTGAAAGGCGTCAACGTAGTTCTGGGTCTGGGCTAAATTGACATCGTCGCGGGCCATGTATTCATCAGCGCTGACCACATTCAGCGTCGGCGTGCCCTGATCGGCCACGGCTTCGTGATCTGGCGTTGGTTCAACCTGGCGGCTGTCGACCAGTTCACGGGCGATCTGAGTATCGCGCTCGTAGGTGACCGTTACGTCCGTGACTTCTGAGTCGACATCGGTTTTGCGTGTGTTGTCGCTGAAGTGGGTGACGGTGGTGGTGGTGACCACGGTTGACGTGGACACTTCGACCTCGAGCACTCGGGTCACGACGGCGTAGATGTTAATCAGGTCGTTCAGTGTTTCTTCGACAATGGTTTCGGTGCGTTCGACTTCGTAGGGCGCACTTCGGACCACGTCTTGACGGGTCTCGACTTGGGTTTCAGTGCTGACGACTTCGACAGCGGGCGCTGTAGATTCATGGCGCCCGACAATCTCTTGAAGCTGGTCGATTTCGGTTTGGTACTGGTCGCGGGCATCGGTTAAGAACGAAAACCACGATTTGTTGCCATAGGCAGCTTGGTAGCGCGCAATGTAGCCGTCGTAGATGCCGACAAATCGTTCCAGTTCCACGATGAATTGTTTGGCGATAGCGAGCTGGGTGGCGGGGTCGGTTGCGTATTTTTCCACCAGGGTCGAGTAGCTGCGGCTCGCGGCGGCAGCGGTCTGGGGGAGGACGGCAACGCCGCCCATGGCAATGGCTAAGGTGGCAGCGATGGCAGTTTTCTTGAAACTTTTCATGGGATTGGCCCTAAGTTCAGTCTGTAGTCACGAAACAACATTCAGATAACCGTTACCGCTTGGTTGATAAGAGCCTAGGTGTGGACTTTGGTACAGGGCGGCCAAAATCCTCAAAGTGTGAACTGCGTCACCCTAAATTTATGACCTGAACACGATGTTGAGTGAACGTGGATCCAGTTTGAGCGCGTCATTATTTTGGCAGCGGGCTTGTGAATTGACGCTTGGTGTCGGTTGGGAGTGGTGAAACGCAGGCGTGACAGGGCTTTCGCCGGGTCCAACGGCCTAAATGCTTCCCTAAAGCCCCTTTTATTCGCGGGAGCAGGGTGTTGCAATGCGGTATCCACGGTTGTACGGCAACAAACCCCTAATGAAAACACTCCAAACTTCATTGCCCGGCGTCCTGATCATCGAGCCTCGGGTGTTCGGCGACAGTCGCGGTTTTTTCAAAGAAACCTTTCAGGCGGAACGCTATCGTGACGCCGGTATTGAGTTGCCATTCGTCCAGGACAACCACTCGCGTTCCTCGCGTGGGGTGTTGCGTGGGCTACACCTGCAAAAACGCCATCCCCAGGGCAAGCTGGTGTCCTGCTCCCGGGGGGCGGTTTATGACGTGGCGGTTGATGTCGACCCGGCCTCGGACACCTTCGGGGTTTACGTCGCCACCGAGCTCAGTGAGGACAACCACCGACAGCTGTGGATACCCCCGGGGTACGCCCATGGGTTTTGCGTGCTAACGGATGTTGCTGACTTTCAGTACAAGTGCACCGCGCTTTACCAGCCCGAGGATGAGGCAGGACTGATTTGGAACGATCCGGACGTGGGGATTGCGTGGCCGGTGGATACACCGGCGCTGTCGGACAAAGATCAATTGCTACCGAGTCTGCGCGACATCCAGGCGGGGTGCCCATGAGGCTGTTAGTCACCGGAGCCAACGGACAGGTGGGTCGCAGTCTATTGAACGAAGCCGCCATTGCCGGTGGTGTGACTGCGGTTGGCTTAACCCGAGCGGAGCTTGATATCGCTTCCCCGGAAGCGGTCGAGCGGGCCTTGGCCGAGCATGCCCCGGACGTGCTGATTAATGCCGCTGCCTACACCGCCGTCGATGCGGCTGAATCTGACGCCGAGGCAGCCTATTTGGGCAACGCCATTGGGCCGCGTGAGTTGGCCAGCGCCTGTGCGCAGCGGGGCGTTCCGTTGATTCACCTGTCAACGGACTATGTGTTTGATGGGGCACTTGAGCACCCTTATCGCGAATCTGATCCGGTGAGTCCGCTCAGCGTGTATGGGTCAAGCAAGGCCGAGGGCGAGCAGGGCGTTCGCGAAATGGCCGAGCAACACATTATCCTGCGCACCAGCTGGGTGTTTTCCGAGCACGGATCCAATTTTGTCAAAACGATCGCGCGGCTGGCGGCTGAGCGCGATGAGCTCAGGGTGGTGGATGACCAGTTCGGTGGACCGACCAGTGCGCGCGCGATTGCCGCGGCAATTTTAGCCATGGTGGACCGCTACGCCGAGCAGGGCACCTTGCCCTGGGGCACCTATCATTTCTGCCAGCTGCCGCATGTGAGTTGGCACCATTTCGCCTGTGATATTGCTGCCGGTACCGGCACCAACGTGGTGCCTGTGCCGTCCAGTGCCTATCCAACGCCGGTTGTGCGGCCAAAAAACTCAAGGTTGTCGCGGGATGCCTTTGACGCCGCCTTCGGGCAATCAACGCCGGGCTGGGCTGTTGACCTGACCCGCGTCCTGAGCCTGCTATAGGCGGCCCTCGGCCTCGAGTACTTTGCGGGCGCTACGGAAACATTCGAGCGCCTGGGGCGCCCCGCAGTAGATGCCGACCACGTGGATAATCGCGCGAATTTCTTCGACAGAAACGCCGTTGTTAAGGGCTCCGCGGCAGTGGCCTTCCCACTCGGTCATTTTGCCAAGGGCGCCGATCATGGCCAGGTTCATCATCGAGCGAGTCTTGGCCGGAATGACCTCGTCACCCCAGCCAAAGCCCCAGGCCCATGCGGTCATGGCCTCCTGAAACGGGCGGGTAAAGTCATCGGCTTCGGCTAGATTCTTTTCGACGTAGTCAGCGCCCATGGTGCGCTTGCGTTGCGCGAGCCCGGTTAGAAATAAATCCTCATCAAACACACTCATGATTAATCCTTTGTTGACGGTTCGACCTGCGTGCGCACCTTACCAGTGGCATGCGTAGCGGCCTACCCTAATGCGGTAGCACTGGCCACTGCCCCATGGCGCTAGGCGACGGGCCGGGCTTCGGGTGACAATGGGCGTCTGTATGAAATTCGCTCGCCTCAGTGTTATCTCGTTGTTGCTGTGTTTGCCGCTTGGGCACGCGCAGGCTGAGCGAGTGCCGCAGGTTCGTGGAGTCAGCGACCCTGAATTCGCCGCGAGTTTGGCTGCCGTTTTGGCACCGGTGCCGGATGCTGAAACCCTTTTCGAAGCGCGCCGTCAGTCGCGCCGGGCTGCGGAGGTGTTGCGCAACTATCTGAATTCGCTGGGCTATTTTAAAGCTCAGGTCAGGCCGGGCGCGGACAATTTACTGCCAACGCTGGATGTCGCGACTGGCCCTCAATTTCGCTTGGGCGCCGTGTCCGTCGCGCTGCTCGGCGCGCCCTTATCCCTAAGCCCAATGCCGGTCAGCGGTGAATTGGCATTGCCTTCGGTGATCGTGGGCGGCGGCGACCAGTTGCTGGTTGATGCTAGAGAGCGCGGCTACCCCGACGCTGAATTGACACGAACCCGCGTGATAGGCGATGAGGCCGCCGCGCGCGTCGACGTTGTCTACGAACTGTCCCCGGGCCCGCAAGTGCGGCTGGGCGAGGTTATATTCGATGCCGATTTTCCGATTTCACTTAGCGCCCGTCAGGCGCTTATCCCATTTCAGCCGGGGGCGCTTTACGATCCAGGCCAGCTGTCGGCGATCGAGCAGCGACTGGCGTCGACACGGTTATTTTCTGTGTATGCGGCGAGCTTGGAAGATTCCACGACCGAGCGCCGCAATGTCCGGGTCACAACGACGCCACGAGCGCGTTACACCCTGTCTTCTGGCGTCAGCTTTGCCACAGATGAGGGGCCAGGATTGACGCTGGAATGGACGGTTCGTAACCCCACGGGTCGTGGTGATACCTTGGTGATAAACCCAAGCGTTAGCGCGGATCAGCAAGCATTAGCGCTCGACTGGACCTGGCCCAATGCATTCGGTTTTGCGCGAAGCTTGGCTTTTAATGGATTGATTGAAAAGGAAAAAACGGATGCGTACGAGCGCACCGCGCAGTCCGTGGGCGCGACCGTCAGTCTGCGTGCAACGCCGCGCCTGACCTATACCCTTGGCGGTGCGATTGAACGTGCTCAGGAAACGGACACCGATGGTGCCCGGGACTTGCAGGTGTTCAGTGGCAGTGCTGGGTTTCGCTTCGATGCGGCGGATAGTTTGCTGAATCCCGCGAGCGGTTGGCGCGTTGAGGCACGGTTGGAGCCTGGCCTGATAACGGGCGATTCCAGTGGTGAATTCGTTCGCACGCAGGTCGATCTAAGCGGTTACCTGCCGCTGGACGACGCGCGGCGCTGGGTCGGCGCGGCGCTGTTGGGCGCGGGGGCAGTGTTGGCTGACGAGGCACTACGGCTACCAGCCAGTCGGCGCTTTTTTGCAGGCGGTGGTGGCAGTGCTCGGGGTTACGCCTACCAATCGATTGGCCCTACCACGGACGGTGCGCCCTCGGGCGGTCGTAGCCTGGTGCGCACCGCGCTTGAGCTGCGACACCGCCACAGCGACACCATTGGCTCGGTCATTTTTGTCGATGCGGCATCGGTGGGTGAACGGTGGCACGAACTCGGGTCAGATCACCGAGTCGGCGCAGGGGTGGGCCTGCGGTATTTCACCGCCATTGGCCCGCTACGCGTAGACCTCGGTGTGCCGGTGGATGCACGCCCAGGTGACGATCCCTTTCAACTTTACCTGTCGATCGGCCAAGCATTTTGAAGGTCATTGTATTCGTCGTCCTGATGGCGCTCGGTGGTTCGCTTAACACGCTGTTGGCCACGCAGGTTGGGCTGCAGTGGCTCGTAAGCTTGGCGGGGGCGCACCTTGATGCCGAGGGCGTGCGCGGGCGACTAATCGGTCCACTGGCGCTGGATTCGTTGACCTTGAGTGACGCCGATGGGCCATGGTTAGGTATTCAGGGCCTGTCGTTGGATTGGTCCCCAGCTCAACTACTCAAGGGTCAGCTGGCGTTGGGCGAGATCGATATAGCCAAGGTGGATTGGCAGCGTCCGCCCATGCCGGCTCAGGCTGATAACCAAAGTAAGTCGCCCGAATTTCCGCTGCCACAGCTTCGTTTACAACGGCTCACGGTCGGCGAAATTCACTTGCCCGACGAAATAGATCCTGACCACGTTTGGAGGCTGTCCGGTTCACTGTCCGGTGACACCCATTACGGGCGGGGCGCACTTGAGTTTGCACCACTTTCACAGGGCGACGATCGCGTTCAGGCAAGCGTGCAGTGGGAGGCGGGTGCAATGCAGGCGCGCGGCAGCTTGCATGGGCAGTCCGACGGGTTGTGGGCTCGGGTTGGGCGTTTGTCGCTGTCCGCTCCGTTGACGGCCGAGTTTTGGGTCGATGGGGATGTCGACAGTGGCGACTGGCAGGGCGAGCTCGTGGCCACCGCCGGTACCCCAGTTTTAACACTGCGCGGGGCAGGTCGCGGGTTGGCCGGTGACCTTGAGGTGAGCCTTGATCCAACCGCGTTCGAGGACTTGTCCGCCCACGCCGCTCGAATTGGCCCTGAATTGAACGCAGGGCTGGGGCTTGATGCCGAGGGCCTGCGTGTGAACATCCAATCCGCCACGCTGGCCGCACGGGCTAGCACGCCTTGGACGCTCGGGTCTGAGGGTCTGCCGAACAACCTTGAATTTGAAGCTGAGGTGTTGAACCTGGGGGCGTTAGCGGGGCGCGAGGACCTATCGGCAACGGCCTTAACGGTTACTGGGATGGCCGTGCGGGCCGGCGAGGTCTGGCAGGTCGAGTCGAGCCTTGTGTCTCAGGGTTTGAAGGCCGCCGGGGTGGCGTCCGACGCGTTGCAGCTGGACGCTGAACTGACCCTCGATGACGCCCGTGACTTGACCTTCAAGGTGCAGGCGCAGGCTGACCTGCAGGGCTCGGGGTGGCACGACCGGGCGGTGGTGCTGGATGCCAAGGGCAGGTGGACTGGCGCCACGGGTGCGATCTCTTTGGAGTCCAGCGTCAGTGGCGAGCTGGGCCAAGTAAGCGCAAACGGATCAGTGGTTCCAGGTCGCTCGGCGGTGCTGACGGGACAGCTGGCAAGCCCACTTGTTCCGGCGCCGGTGCCGGCGAGCCTTACGTGGTCTTTAGACCAAACTGCGGCAGGGCCACTGAACCTATCCTTGACCGCCGAGGGCTGGCACATCAGCGCCGAGGCGCCGATGGATTTCAGCGCCATCAATGCCCGGGCGCAGGTGCGGTCACTCGCGCTTGCGGGGGCGGACCTGTCGACTTTGGATGCCCAGGTCACCGCAAGGTCCGTAGCCGGTGGGTGGCAATTTGACCCTCGCGTGTCATTGCAGACCCTCTCTGTCGGCGGTCAAACCCTCAGTGACCTGAGGTTGACTGCGCCGGGGGGCTGGATTGATGACGTCTTGGATTCACAAGTGGCCCTAGCCGGACATGTAATGGGCGAGCCGGCAACGCTGGCTGCTGGCGTGGTGGTGAAGGGCAATGCCTGGCGGCTGGGCGGTCTGTCCGGTGATTGGCGTGCTTGGCAGATCAAGGGTGACCTGACCGGCGATCTGGAGCGGCTGACGGAAGCGACCGGCGAGCTCAGGGTGTCCGGACGCGCAGGTGATGCTGATGTGAGTGCGGAGGTTAATCTGCAAGGGGCGGACGCCACCGTGCAGCTGACCGTCGAGGGGCTGGCCGGTCGCGGGTGGTCCCTGGACCCGCAATACATAACGGCTCAGGTCAGTCCGCAACGGCTTGAGGGGCAGTGGCGCGGCACGGGCAGCGTGCAACGTAGCGAGTTATCGGTGCCTGCGAGTATTGACGTGCCCTTCACTGGGGCTGTCGACGAAAGGTGGTTGAGGCTGCGTCCGGCGATCAGCCTGGGAGATATTGCGCTGTCGAGCGCGACACCCGTGCGCCTGAGTGCCGATGATGGCTCGGTCAGCGGTCGGCTTAGCGTACTCGATGGCGAAATCGGGCTCACCGGACGCTATCAAGCTGGCATGGCAGAGTTCAGCGCCGATTGGACGAACCTGGATGTCGCGCCGCTGGGGCCATGGCTTGAACGTGACGACATACGCGGCCGTGTGTCCGGCCAGATCGCGATGCCAGCGCAGGGCTTCTTGGACGCGGCCGCAGGCTCGATGGACCTGGTGGGTCTGGGGGTTGGGGCTGCGGAGGCCCCGACACTGGACGCGCGGGTGGTGGCCGAGCTGTCGGGTAATCAGGTTACCGGGTTGCTGACGATGAATGATTCCCTTGACGCCTTCGTTGCGGAGGCCTCTGGGACACTGACTCTGGCGGCATCCAAAGGCTGGGTTCGGAGGGCTGATGAGGTGCAGGCCTCAGCGTCCATTCGTGGCGAGGTCGAGCCGGTGTGGGCGCTACTTGGACCCGCGGATTTACGATTGACCGGCCGCATTGAAGGGCGGGCCGAGGCGTCTGGAACCGTATCTGCCCCCATGCTCACTGCATCAGTGGACTGGGCCGAGGGCGAGTTTGAGGACGCCATCAGTGGGCTTTGGTTGCGCAACATGGGCATGTCGGCGCGTTTGGACGAGGGTACGTTGGTGGTCACTGGGGTGACTGCGCAGGGCGCAAAAGGGGGCTCGCTCAGGGGTTCGGCCACCCTGGCGTTAGACGGATCGTCGCCCACGGCTCAGATCACCCTCGATGGGCTGCAGCCGCTTCAACGCGAGGACGTTCAAATTGACGTCAGTGGTGAGCTGGCGCTAGCGTCGAACGGCTTGGCGGGGGCCTTAACCCTTAATCGCGTTCATTTGGATCTGGATCAGATTGGGGGCAATCAATTCACCACCATCGAGGTCGATTTCGGCGAGTCGATTGAGCTGCCGAGCTCGCCAAGCCCAAGCATTGCGCTGGATGTCGGCATACGGGCGCCGAATCAAGTCTTTGTCAACGGGTTAGGTGTTGAGAGCGAATGGGGGCTGGACGTTGTGGTCGCCGGCGATTCATCAATGCCGGCACTGACTGGGCAGGTCACATCGATCCGTGGTGATTTGGACGTGCTGGGTCGTACCTTTGCGATTGGGCCGTCGCAGGTGCGCTTCAGCGGCGCCCCGGCGGACGCGCAAGTGAATTTCACCGCCACCCGCTTCGCCGATGAGGTCGAGGTGTCAGTGTCGGTCACGGGCTCGGTGTCCTCTCCGACGATTGCGCTGAGCTCGGTGCCGTCGCTGCCGGAGGACGAAATTTTTGCCCGGGTGCTGTTTGGGCGCTCGGCATCCCAGCTTAGCCCGCTGGAAGCCGCTCAGCTGGCGTGGGCAGTGACGCGCTATACCCGCGGTGAAACCACCAGCTTGGTCGGTACGCTACAATCAGCGCTGGGCGTCGATCGCCTCGACCTAGGGCTGGATGCCCAGGGTCAGGCCAGCGTCGGTGCCGGTAAGTACCTGGCCGACGACCTCTACGTCGAATTGCGCAGCAGCGCCCAGGGCGCACCGGGATTGAACATCGAATGGACCCCCCGCGAGAACGTCGAGATCGCCACGGAAGTAGAAGGCGCGGGCGACCCGCGGCTGAGTATTCAATGGAAACGGGACTATGACTGAGCAGGCCCCTTGGTGGCAGGCGGCCACCGGCTACCAAATTTATCCGCGCAGCTTTTGCGACCTTAATGGTGACGGCGTCGGTGACCTGCAGGGCATTGCGTCGAAGCTCGATTACCTGGTCGAGCTTGGGGTCGACTTCATTTGGTTATCGCCGGTGTACGCGTCGCCGATGGCGGACAACGGGTATGACATTTCCGACTACGAGAACATTGCGCCGGTATTTGGCACGCGTGCGGATTTTGAAACGTTGCTGGCGCAGGCAAGCGATCGCAACATCCGAATTGTGATGGATTTGGTGGTGAATCACACCTCCGATCAGCACCGGTGGTTTCAATCGGCGCTGGCGGGCGTGGATGCACCGTATCGCGATTATTACGTGTGGCGTGCCCCGGCCGCAGATGGCGGACCACCCAATGCCCTGGAGTCGTTTTTCGGTGGCCCAGCCTGGAGTCTTGATGCCGCCAGCGGTCAGTATTACCTACATCTGTTCGACCCTCGCCAGCCGGATTTGAATTGGGCTAACCGGGCAATGCGAATGGATATTTACGCCATGATGAACCGGTGGCTGGATCAAGGTGTGGCGGGTTTTCGGATGGATGTCATTGACTTGATTGGCAAAGACCCGGACGCCTTGATTACCGCCGATGGGCCACTGCTGCATGACTATTTACGTGAGATGCATGCAAATGCCTTGGATGGTCGTGACATCGTCACCGTAGGTGAAGCCTGGAGCGCCACGCCGGATCAGGCCGCGCGGTACTCCGGGCCTGACGGCACCTTGTCGATGGTGTTTCAGTTCGAGCACGTGACCGCAGGTTGGGATGCGGTCAAGGGCAAGTTCAAACCAAAACCGCTGGACTGGCGAGTGATCAAGGGGGTGATGGACCGCTGGCAGGGTGCCTGTCAGCACAGCGGATGGAACTCGTTGTTTTGGAGTAACCATGACCTGCCGCGTGCGGTGTCCAAGTACGGGGATGATGGCCGCTACCGGGTTGAGTCAGCGAAAATGTTGGCCACGGTGCTGCATTGCCTCAAGGGCACACCCTATGTGTACCAAGGCGAGGAGCTGGGGATGACGAACGCGGCCTTTACCCGGCTGGATCAGTTCAGGGACGTTGAAACGCTGAACTTCCACGCCATCCTCGCCCGCGAAGGGGTCAGTGAAGCCGAATTTTTGGCCGGTGCTAACGCAAACGGACGCGACAATGCGCGCACGCCCATGCAGTGGTCAGCAGCGCCGGGAGCCGGATTCAGCGATAGCCGGCCATGGATTGACCTCGCCGGCAATCACGACAGGATCAATGCCGAGGCTGCCCTGGCAGACCCCGATTCTGTGTTTCACCATTACCGGGTGCTGATCGCGCTGCGTAAGCAGCTCCCGGTTATCCGCGAAGGCCACTACGTGCCGGTGTCGCCTGACAGTCCGCAGGTGTGGGCCTACCTCCGGGCCTTGGGTGATGCACGGCTGCTCGTCATCGCCAACTTGACTTCGGATGTCGTTAGGTTTGAAGTCCCCGAGGGGCTGGATATGCAGGGGCAGCTGGTGTCGTCCAACTACCCACGCGCGGGCGTCGCGCAGGGTGTTCTAGCGCTGCAACCCTTTGAAGCCTTTGCGCTATTGGAAGACCCGTTGTCATAGCCTTGTCACATGGGATTAACAGACTTCGGACAAAGGAGTCCCCATGCAACCTCACCTTGTTATTGTCAGCGACGCTTGGAAACCCCAGGTTAACGGCGTGGTCACTACCCTGACTCGAACCTGCGACTACCTAACCGCACAGGGGGTTAGGGTCACGGTCTTAGGCCCCGACCGCTTCCGGTCACTGCCGATGCCCGGCTACGCCGAAATTCGGTTGGCCGTGTTACCCAGGCTTCGACTGCACGCCATGCTCAATGCGCTTGAGCCCGACGCCATCCACATCGCCACCGAGGGCCCGCTGGGGTGGTCGGCCCGTGCCTATTGCCAGGCCAATGGGCGCCGTTTTTCAAGCAGCTTTCATACCCGCTTTGCGGAGTATGTTCGCGCTCGCATTCCGGTGCCTGAGCGCTGGTGCTGGGCATGGCTGCGCCGGTTTCACCGGGCCAGCTGCGTTACCCTGGTGGCCACGAAGGCCCTTGAGGATGAACTTCGCGGGCGCGGTTTCGGCCGCATGACACGCTGGAGCCGAGGCGTTGACCTTGAGCAATTTCATGCTCGGCTAACGCCAGCCAATCGCGCTCGAGCGCAGCTTGTCTACATGGGCCGAGTCGCGCCCGAAAAAAACGTCGAGGCCTTTCTGGCCCTGCAGGGTCAGATCGATGCTGATCTGGTCGTGGTGGGCGACGGTCCCAGTCGGGCTGCGCTGGCGTCTCGGTATCCCCAGGTTGAATGGCGCGGTTATCAGAGTGGCGCCGTGCTCCGCGACTCGCTGGCGGACGCGGATGTCATGGTCTTTCCCAGTCGCACGGACACCTTTGGGCTGGTGATGATTGAAGCCATGGCCTGCGGGACTCCAGTGGCTGCGTTTCCAGAACAGGGCCCGCTGGAGGTCATCGAACCGGGGATTAGCGGCGGTATTGACGAGTCATTGTTAGCCGCCGTTAAGCAGGCACTGAGCTGCGAACGATCCAGTGTGCGCCGTCGTGCCGAAGCCTTTTCATGGGCGGCCTGTGGCGCGCAATTCATGGCGGCCATGCCCTTTGGCGACGCCTCAGAGACTGTTACACAACTGTCACCCGAGAGTCACAAGACTGTCACACGCGCAATGGATGCTCAGATAAAGCCGTAGAGAGCACGCCATGTTTGAGCCGCTGTTTAGCCGTCTGGATCACTTCGAATCGCCTTTGTGTCAGCGCATGTCGACGTGGCATCAAAGGCCCATCGTCGGTGGCACCTTTCGCGTGGCCTCGTGGCTGGGTAACGGGCCTGCGTGGGGCATCCTGATTGCCGCTACGTTGGTGTACTCAGAGCCAGCCGTTGGTGTGATGCTGTTGGCCACCACCGCGATCAATTTGGGGCTTTACAAAATGCTCAAATCAAAAACCGTTAGGCGCCGGCCCTTTGTGTTCTCGGCACAGGTGTGCCGGGGCGGGGCGGTGCTTGATGAGTTCAGTTTCCCGTCGGGCCACACCTTACACGCCGTCAGCATCACCACCGTGCTGTGGAGTGCCTCGCCCCTGCTGGCGCTATGGCTGGTGCCGGTGACGCTGATGATTGCCGCCAGCCGTGTGGTGCTGGGGCTGCACTATCCCAGTGACGTATTGGCGGGGGCAGGGCTGGGTGTGGTGGTGGCTCAAGTTATCCTGATGATCTGATCGCAGTTGGTTGTTGTGGTAACGGGCCTGTAGCGCCACACTTTGGGTTTGAACGCACCAAAGGGAAGGCCATGCGTCGTTTTGCAATTGCTACTTTACTCTGCTGCGCTGTTGGCGCGCAGGCGGACACTCGACTGGTTGAGCGCGGGCTGCAGGCCTTTGAACGACGCGGGGCTGATGCCGCCGTGGACGTCTGGATGGATGGATCGATGCTGCAGCTGGCCGGCGTGTTTGATCAAATTCGCGCACAGCTTGGTCGCTTCTCACAGCTGTGCGGTTCGCTGGAAACCTGGGAGACATTGGAATCAACCAACTACGGTTCCCGGGTCACTGAGCAAATCCTGGTGCTGAACTTTCGCCGCTGCCCTGTGTTTGCGCGCTTTAACACCTACACCCGCGATGGGGAT
Source organism: uncultured Gammaproteobacteria bacterium (assembly GCA_937139465.1). GTDB lineage: Bacteria > Pseudomonadota > Gammaproteobacteria > Pseudomonadales > Litorivicinaceae > Litorivicinus. Next base: position 960 of record CAKZQE010000165.1, on the reverse strand, counting down.
GAGGTGCTAACACGGTTTAATCTGAACGCCAGCTACGACAAGTTGCTGGCTACAGGCGACTAATTTAGGGCGCGGCTGCGGCGATGCAGCCTTGGCCAGCCAACCAGCCGTCACGGGCCTTGACCAGCGCTGTCACGCGAAAGGTGTTGCTGGCGGCATCAATCATTGGTTCGACGAACTCGATACGCGCTTGCAGGGAATCGCCGTTGTCGTGCTCGACGCGCATGTTGCGCGCATTGGAGAACGCCCCGTACTCACTGGCGTCAAAGTTGGCTTCGACCCGCAGCTGACTCACGTCCGCAAGCTCAAGAATGTGACTTTCAGAGACCTGTTCGCCTTCGTTGACCAGGACATCGACCACAACGCCGTTATGCGGCGCAGTAATCACTAGACGCTCAAGTTCCGCCTGGAGCTCATTGATCTCAGCCTGCGCGGTCAGTACCGCCGTGGCCAGCTTATCGTTTTCCGCATCCGTTACGGCGGCCCCTGCCATTTCCGAGCGCTCAGCTTCGCGGCGGTTAAATTCAAGGTCGATGGTGCGGCTTTGGATACGCGCTTGGACAATGCCCGTGTGCAAACTGGCCAGCGGATCACCGGCCCGAACGCGATCGCCGCGCTCGACGTTCAATGCGTAAAGCACCCCGCTGACATCGCTGGACACCCGAGTCTGTTTGTACGGCCGCAGCAAGCAGTCAGAGCTTGCCGATGCGGCGGTCACGGTGGTGCCGAGTAGGGCGGCGGTGGCCCATCGGCTAAGTGCGCCGTGTAAAACTGAGCATGTCATCGCGTTGATCCTCCGATTGCATTAGCTGAATACGTTGTTTTGATTTTCGTCGCTCCAGGCGATGCCGCCGGGATTCCAAATAGCGAAAATACAGGGCGGTGACGGCTGGCCGCGCCGGTCCCAAGAGCGCGAAGCTGCGCAGGGCCCACCCGGGCAGCAATTGTGTCAGGGGCTTC
>CAKZQE010000164.1 GCA_937139465.1 uncultured Gammaproteobacteria bacterium | reverse complement strand
CGTTCAGCGTCCCTGGTTGTATCGCTAACGCCCGGCGGTGTGCTCGACAGCTGCGCCATAGCCGAGGCCATCTGGTCCGTCTCGACCAGCTTTTGGTCCACCGCGCTCTGGGTTTGTTCCGCGATGCCGGACATGCCGCTGGCGGCATCGCTCAGGGAGGCACTAGCCCTGGATATTTCCCGAATCGACTCCCGAAAAGCCGCAAAGGTTTCGCTCAAGGACTTGGACATTTCACCAAGCTCATCGTCACCTTGCAGTGACAAGGGCCGCGTCAGGTCGCGGGTCGAGCCAATTTCACGCACCTCACGGCTGAGCAACTGAATCGGGCGGCAAATGCGCTGGGCAAACTGCGACCCGGCGACCACCCCAAAGACCACCGCAAGCCCTGCGGCAATTAACGCCAGCACCAGCACGTCGCTGCGCACGGCGGCGGCGGGCTCTTGGGCCTCAGCAACATCGATCGCGCTCACCAGCGCCCAGGCTTTATCCGCGATGGTGATGGGTGAATAGGCGGTCAAGGTATCGATGTCACGATAGTCGGTGACACGCATGACACCCTCCTCGCCAGACAGCGCCCGCTGCACCGCGGGACTGTCGGCCTGCAACAGCCCCACCGAGGTTCCCTTGGCCGCCACCCCGGCTCGGGCCTGGTTCGGCAACGCCGCGTCGTTTAGCTGCGCAATGAAATCGGTGCCGCGCTCCAGCAGACCCCGAGGGTCACTGCGCAACGTGCCGTCATCGGCCACCAGGTAGCTCTCGCCGCTGTGACCCAAACCAATATCGCTCCAGCGCTGCTGGGTGGTCATGACGTCGTTGACGCGGCCCAAGGCCACCTGGGCAATCAGCACACCCATCGGTCGGCGTTTGCCCATGATGGGGGTGGCGATGAACGAGGCTTGGCCATCGTAGCTAGGGCCGTAGGAATCGTAGTCGCTCTGGAAGTACTCGCCCGCTTTCAGTGTCATTGCACCGCGATAGGCCTCACCAATTCCCGTCTTGGCGTAGGGCCCCGCACGCAGCGAGGTACCAAAATCCGTTTCCTTAAAAACGGAATACAAAATTCGGCCCGAACGCCCGTCAACCAAGAACAGGTCATAGAAGCCAACCGTTTTCAAAAACCGCTCAAAAGCTTCGTGGTAACGGGCATGAACATCACTGTAAGCGGAACCGTCTGGGGCCTTTAACAGCGCATCTTTGGCCCCTAGGGGGTGCGGATTGTTGACTAGGTATTCGTTTTGCAGGGCAATCGAGAATCCATCGAGGCCAACCAACAGCTTGTCTGGGTCGATCGGCACGCCGGGATTAAGCTCCGCGTAACGGGCCCCAAACGCGGTCTCGTAGAAGGCTTGAAGCGCCGGCTTTTGCGACTTCAGATCCACCTTCATCGTCGGCAAACCGGATTTGAATTCCAACAGGGCATCGCGCGTACTGGCGGACTGGCCTAGCAAAACGACCTGGTCCTGAATCCGGCCAAAGTAGTTCTCGATCTGTAGCCGCTTGGCCGCACTGATCGCCTGCAACTTTGCCTCGGCCTCGGCAATCAAGGCGCCCTCGCTTTTACTTCCCGCCAGCATTGCCGTCAGCAGGGCCACCATCGCCGCAGGGACAACGGCTAGAGCAATGCAGCCGGCCAGTAGTTTTGTTTTGATCAACATAGGGTCAGTTTCATCGAGTTAACATCCGGACCCACTGTATCGGCCAAGCCCACATTCCCTTGATGACCACGCCATAGTTACGGGCGACAGATACAAAAAAGCCGGCCACGTGGGCCGGCTTTTGCGCGATCAACGATCACCTTAGTTGGTGGGCGATGACCCCTTTAGGAAGCGGAAGAACTCTGAATCCGGTTCCAACACCAGCATGTCATCCTTGTTGGCAAAGGCTTGGCGATACGCGCTCATGGAGCGGTAAAACGCGTAGAACTCGGCGTCTAGGTTAAATGCTTGGGCGTAGATTTCCGCCGCCGATGCATCACCTTCACCTCGAATGGCCTGGGCTTTCCGGTAGGCTTCCGCTTCGATAATCGTCTTTTGACGATCCGCATCCGCTTCAATGCCTTCGGCAAGCTCACGGCCCTGAGAGCGAAGCTCACGCGCTTCACGCTCACGCTCAGACGCCATACGGCTGTATACCGCACTGGACACTTCCGGTGGCAGATCAACCGCTTTAACGCGAACGTCCAGGATCTCGATGCCCAGCTCTTCGCTCGCGATCGCGTTCAGCTCTTTGGTGATTTCAGCCATCAGCTCATCACGCTCGCCGCTGACGACCTCACGAACGGTACGCTCACCGAACTTGTTACGCAGACCGTTGTCCGCCCGCGAAGACAGCAGACGGTTCGCTTCCAGCTCGTCACCACCGGTGGCGGTGTAGTACTGGCCGGTGTTCACAACACGCCACTTCACGTAGCTGTCGACGATGAGACCTTTCTTTTCCGCCGTCAGGTAACGCTGAGGACGTGCATCCAGCGTCATCAAACGGGCCTCAAAGCGCTTCACATCGTTAACGATAGGAAGCTTAAAGTGCAGACCGGGCTCAACATCGCTGTCGACCACCTCACCGAACTTTAACAGCACCGCGCGTTCGCGCTCGTTGACGATGTAGATGCTGTTGCTAATCACCAAGAACACGACCACGAGGACCGCGACGATTAAATTCAAACGACTGGCGCTCATTTAGCGTTCCCCCCGCGTAGTTGTGGTGTTTTGGCGAGAGCGAATTTCGGAGATGACCTGGTCGGTCAAGCTGCGAATATCACGCTGGGTCAAGCCAGAGGCCTGCGCCCCCGCATTTGAATTCAATGCAGCTGCCGCGCCGCCCTGGGCCATACGATCCAGTGGCAACATCATCATGTTGTTTCCGCTGTCGATGTCGACCAACACCTTGGAGGAGTTCGCCATGACTTCTTCGACCGCTTCGATATACAGACGTTGACGCGTCACTTCAGGGGCCAATTCGTACTGGGTCAGAACCGCACGGAATCGGTCCGCTTCACCGCGTGCCCGAGCGATGACCTGCTCTTTGTATGCGTTGGCTTCCTCAAGCACACGTTGAGCACGACCGCGGGCCTCGGGGATGATGCCGTTAGCGTAGGTTTCTGCTTGGTTTTTAACGCGTTGCTCGTCTTCGCGGGCCTTGATCACGTCGTCAAAGGCTTCCTGAACCTGTTGCGGCGGTTGCGTCGACTCGAGGTTCAACTGCACCACCTGCAGACCGGACTGGTAACGATCCAGGTAGTCCTGCAAGCGAATGCGGATGTCGGCGCCCAAGGCCTCACGACCTTCGGACAGAATCGGGCCTAATTTGACGCTACCGACCACGTGGCGAAGCGCCGAGTCGGTCGCATGGGTCAGGCTGACCTCAGGCTCACGAACGTTCAGCAAGTAGTCACGCGGGTCGCTGATGACGTATTGAACCGCAAGGTTCACGTCAACAATGTTTTCGTCTTGGGTCAGCATCAAGCCCTGGGTCGTGTGCGTACGAACCCGGGTCACGTTAACGATGTCGACATCATCAATCATGACGGGATTCCAGCGCAGTCCCGGCGCCTTGGTTTCGTAGAACTCACCGAGGCGCAACACCACGGCACGCTCCTGCTGGTCGACCTCATATAGGCCCAACGAGAACCAGCCGCCTAGGACCACCGCAACGATCAATCCAAGGATACCGCCGCTCAAGTGGAAGCCCTGACCTGAGCCACCGCTGTTATCACCGGACCCAGACCCGGACCCGCCGGACTTGCCGCCGAAAATTTTATTCAGGCTTTCTTGGACTTTCTTTGCAACCTCATCAAGATCCGGCGGACCCTGATTGTTGTTGCCTTTGTTGCCCCACGGATCTTTGTTTCCGCCGCCCGGTTCGTTCCACGCCATCGAAGGCTCCCGTACAGTTAATTAATTCTTTGTTGCTAGTTTAATGGGACGCGCCGGCGTTGTTTCAAGGCGCGCCTGATTGACCGCGGCCCTGACTCTACCCGACGCGCCAACCGTCCAGTTGATATTCGCGCCGCAAACGTTGCCACTGCTTATCCGCCAGCTCAATGTCGAGCTGGTACTCGCCGGAATCGGAAAACGATTCACGCAGCACCGCCCCGGCCGCATGCAGTGCCGCGCGGGCCTTGCTGCCGGATGGTGGAATACACAACTGAAAGCGTGCAACGCCGGCATCGACCCGCTCAGCGATCACGGTACGCAGGCTATCCAAACCGCCGCCAGTGAGCGCCGATACCCACACCGTTCGAGCCACGCCTTGGTCATCGCGATCAATCCGGCCCAAGGTCACGTCCGCGTGCAAGTCTGCTTTGTTGTAAACCCGAAGCGTGGGGATATCCGCCGCCCCAATTTCCGCCAGCACCTGGTCGACATGGTAGCGGCGGTCGTCCCGCTCCGGATCGGCGCAGTCCTCGACGACCAGCAACAGATCCGCCAGCGCTGCCTCTTCCAAGGTGGCATGAAAGGCCTGCACCAGCGAGTGTGGCAGGTCACGAATAAAGCCCACCGTGTCGGCAATGACGGCGTGTCCACCGCCGCCCAGGTCTAGTTGGCGCAGTGTTGGGTCCAACGTCGCAAACAGCTGATCCGCCGCATACACGGTGCCGCGCGTGACCTGGTTAAAGAGCGTGCTTTTGCCGGCGTTGGTGTAACCCACCAAGGCCACCGTGGGCGTTTCAGAACGCTCGCGGGCTCGTCGGCCCTGGGCCCGCGAAGCACGCACTTTTTCCAGCCGCTTTTTGATGGTGTCCACGCGCACATTCAGCAAACGCCGGTCGGTTTCTAGCTGGGTTTCACCCGGGCCACGCAAGCCAATACCGCCCTTTTGACGCTCCAAGTGAGTCCAGCCGCGAATCAAGCGCGTGCGCACGAACTCCAGCTGCGCCAACTCGACCTGCAGCTTGCCCTCGTGGGTGGCGGCACGGGAGGCCAAAATGCCCAGGCGCAGCCCGGTGCGGGCTAGCTCCCGCGCCTTTAAGGTGGCCTCGAGATTTTTTTCTTGGGTCGGGCTTAGGGAACGATCGAAAATCACCAGATCGACGTCCAGCGCAGCCACTTTTTCCGCCAACTCATCGACCTGGCCTTTACCGAGGTAGGTCGACGGACGAGGCATGTCCCGTCGTAGGCTGACAATCTCCAACAGGTCGCCGCCGGCTGAGAGCATCAGCTCGTTGAACTCGTTGTAATCATCCTGAGCGTCGCGGCGTGGATTAACGATCTGAACGCCGAGGACCCGTTCGCCCCCGGTCTCACGTTCGAAAAACACTTAAGCGGTACCCAAGCGGGTCAGGCGGTAGCTGCCGTCCAATACCTGATCGGTCCAAGCCTGATTGTGCAAAAACCACTCGACGGTTTTACGCAAACCGGTCTCGAAGGTTTCGTCCGGAACCCAGCCTAAATCCGCTTCAATTTTGGTCGCATCAATCGCATAACGGCGGTCGTGACCGGGACGATCCGTGACAAAGGTGATTTGTTCAGCGTAGGGCGTAGCCTTCGGCGCCAGCTCATCGAGCAACGCGCAGAGTGTCTGCACGACCTCTAGGTTGGTGCGCTCGTTGTGCCCGCCGATGTTGTAGGTTTGACCCAGCTCAGCGCTTTGAGCGACCTGCCACAGGGCACGGGCGTGGTCTTCGACGTACAACCAGTCCCGGATTTGCTGACCATCGCCATAAACCGGCAACGGCTTGCCCGCCAATGCGTTCAGTATCGTCAACGGAATTAACTTTTCCGGAAAATGATAAGGCCCGTAGTTGTTCGAGCAATTGGTCACCACCACAGGCACGCCGAAGGTCCGCCGCCACGCCCGAACCAGGTGGTCCGACGCCGCCTTACTGGCCGAATAGGGCGAGGAAGGATCGTAGCTGGTGTTCTCGGTAAACAGACTGCCATCGTTCGGCAGATCACCGTAAACCTCGTCGGTTGAAATATGATGGAAGCGCAAGGCATGGCCTTGATCGATCAGCTTGCGTGCCGCCTGCAGCAGTCGAAATGTGCCAAAAATATTGGTCTGCAAGAACTGCTCAGCGGCATCAATGGAGCGGTCCACATGTGATTCCGCCGCCAGGTGCATGACGATGTTCGGCCGATACGCGTCAAACACCCGTTCGACCTCGGCCTCGTCACAGATATCAACCTGTTCAAACACAAACCGCGGGTCGTCACTGACTGAGGCCAGCGACAACAAATTGCCCGCGTAGGTCAGGCAGTCCATGACCACCACTCGCCAGTCAGAGGTCGCCATCACATGGCGCACCACCGCTGAGCCGATAAAACCGGCGCCGCCGGTGACCAGTACTGTTTTGATAAGGTTATTCCTGATCGTCTTCGCGCGGTCGCAAGTTGTGTTCGCCAAACTTACGGGCCGGCTTGCTTTCTTCGATGCTGGCTTCGCCGTCGTCTTCAGCGCCGGGCATCGGCAACTTGACGTTGCGAGCGGGCACGACTGTCGAAATGGCGTGCTTATAAACCATCTGGCTGACGGTGTTTTTCAGCAGAACAACGAATTGGTCGAATGATTCGATCTGGCCCTGCAGCTTGATGCCGTTTACCAGAAAAATAGATACCGGAACCCGTTCCTTGCGGAGTACGTTCAGGTAAGGGTCTTGTAAAGAATGCCCTTTTGACATGGTGTTGCCCTCGTTAAAAAGTGTTTGGGCGATATGAGGCTAAAAAACCAAATGCGGTAGCTGCCTCCAATCGAACGCCTATTCTAAGGATTTCTGAAGCGTCTGACCAGTCGCTGGTGAAGACATAACGGTGAACACCAGTGCTAAGACCAAGCCCAAACAAAATCCGGTCAGCACACCGGTCAAGGTGCCGTCGTACAGATTGCCAATGTAGCCACCGCCGAACACCGATATCAGTGAGCTCAGACTTCCAATGACCGCCGACGCCGTGCCTGCGATGTGCCCCATCGGTTCCATCGCCATGGCCGTCAGGTTGCCAAAGCACAGCCCCAAACAAAAAAACAACGGCATCACAAACAGCATAAATTGCCACAGCGTCAGCCCGGACAAATAGTCCAGCACGGCAAACAAACCAGACCACAGCGCGCAAAATGTCAGCGCCGAAACACAGGTTCGGCGCATGCCGAAACGCTCGACCCAAATTGAGTTGGCGAAGCTGGCGAAGCCCACCGACAGCGCACCCACGCCAAAATACAGGGCAAAGGCGTCACCGACGCCGAACCGTTCTTGGTAAATCTGCTGGGAGGACAGCAAAAAGCCCACCAGCGTGCCAAAAGTGAACCCCACGGCCACCGTGCAGCACAGCGAGACGCGGTTGGACAGCACCTCAAAGGTCGCCGCCAAGATACTGGAGGGCTGCAAACTGCGTTTGACCGGGAGGGTTTCCGGCTGACGCAGTGCGACCCAGGCCCCGACCAGCGCACCGGCACCCAACAAGGCCCAAAAAATCCCGTGCCAGTCGGCGAACCACAGCACCACCTGACCCAGGCTGGGCGCAAACACCGGCACGGCGATAAAAACCGTCATAATCAACGAGCTAACCTTGGCCATCTCGACACCCGAGAACCGGTCTCGGATCATGGCCTGGCTGACGATGCGGGGGCCGGCCACACCAACACCCTGAATCAGCCGCCCAACAATCATTGATTCAAAGCTCGTTGCGGTTGCCGCCAGTGCCCCGCCCACCATGAACAGCGATAGCCCAGCGAAAAACACCGGGCGACGGCCAAAGCGGTCGGTCAAGGGGCCGTAAAAATACTGCCCAAAGGTCATCCCCATAAACAGCGCACCAATGACCCATTGGCGCCGATTCGGGTCGGTCAGCTCAAATTCAGCGGAAATAATGCCAAGCGCCGGCAACACCGCATCGATACTGAGTGCGACCAGGGCAATCATAAAGGCCTGCATCCCAATAAACTCGGCTCGACCCACGGGGGCAGTTGGTGTCAGCATGTCGCTTCCTATCGTCCACACGTGATCCCATGAGCCAGCCCGACCCAAGTTCGCCACGCAATTTTTTAGGTGTTTTCAGTTATTCCAAGCGCGCCCTGCTGTTGGTGTGGGAAACCTCCCGAACGCTGGCATGGGTGCTGGGCGCGCTGACGCTGGTGGCGGGGCTGTTGCCGGCCGGCATCGCCTATGTCGGCCAACTCATTGTGGACGCGGTGGTGGCGACAATGGAAGCCCCCAGCCCGAAAGACTTAACCAGGGTTTACACCTGGGTTGGGGTCGAGGCCGCGTTGGTCATTGTTCTGGCTGGCACCCAGCGCGGCATCGCCGCGGCCCAATCGCTGCTGCGCGCGCTACTCGGTCAGCGCGTTAACGAGATGATCTTGGACAAGGCCCAGACCTTGTCGCTGAAACAGTTCGAGGACAGTGAGTTCTACGACAAGCTGACGCGAGCTCGGCGTGAGGCAAGCCAACGCCCGCTGGCATTGGTCATCAAAACCTTTGGCCTGATTCAAAACGGCATCTCAATCGCCTCGTTTTCGGTGCTGCTGCTGCAATTCAGTCCGTGGGCGCTGGTGTTGTTGGTCGTCGGCGCCCTGCCGGTGTTTGTATCCGAAGCGAAGTTTTCCGGCGAAGCCTTCCGGCTGTTTCGCTGGCGCTCGCCGGACACCCGCATGCAGATGTACCTGGAAACCGTTTTGGCCCGCGAGGACAGCATCAAAGAGGTTCAGCTGTTCGGTCTCGGGCCGCGGCTGCTGGGCCGCTACAAATCCATCTTTAAAAAGCTGTTTGCCGAGGACCGGCGACTGACCCTGCGCCGGGAGGGCTGGGGCTTCGTGCTCGGGCTGCTGGGGTCCGCCGCGTTTTACTTTGCCTACGGATGGGTTGTGTTTGAAACCGCCGCGGGCACCCTGACCCTGGGTCAGATGACCATGTATTTACTGGTCTTCAAACAGGGACAGTCCGCGGTCAGCGCCATGCTGACCGCCATTTCCGGCATGTACGAGGACAATCTGTACCTGTCCAACCTTTACGAATACCTCGAGCAGCCCGTGGAGCTCGAGCCAGGCACCCGCACCGAGGGCACAGCGCCCGGTGACGGCATTCGTTTTGAGGGCGTCAGCTTCCGCTACCCCGGCACCACACGCGACGCACTCACCAACATCGACCTGCATTTACGACCGGGTCAATCCCTGGCCATCGTTGGCGAAAATGGCAGTGGTAAAACCACGCTGATAAAACTGATGACGCGGCTGTATCGACCCAGCGCCGGGCGCATCTTGCTCGACGGCAGCGACTTGATGGAATGGTCGGTCGACGCCCTGCGCACACGCATTGGGGTGATTTTCCAAGACTTTGTGCGCTACCAGCTGCAGGTCGGGGAGAACATCGGCGCCGGGGACGAATCACGTTTTGATGACGAAGTGCGCTGGCAGACATCGGCCCAGCAAGGTGAAGCCGCAGGCTTTATTTCGACCCTGTCCAAGGGCTACCACACCCAGCTCGGGCGCTGGTTCAAAGATGGCCAAGAGCTGTCCGGCGGCCAGTGGCAGAAAATCGCCCTGAGCCGCGCATTCATGCGCGAGGGCGCGGATTTACTGGTGCTCGATGAGCCCACCGCGGCAATGGATGCCCAGGCCGAAGCCGACATTTTTGAGCGCTTCCGGGAGTACGCAAAAAACAAGATGGCCATTTTGATCAGCCACCGGTTTTCCACCGTCCGCCATGCCCACCACATCCTGGTCATGAATCAGGGCGAAATCATTGAGCGCGGCGCCCATGCGGACCTGCTGGCGCTGGATGGACGCTATGCACACCTATTCAACCTGCAGGCCAAAGGCTATCGCTAGCGGATGGACACAGGCGACAAATTGGCCCATTATTGCGACCAATCAGCGGGAGAGTCGGCACTAACAAACGCCGCGCCGAAGGAGCAACGACCCCGGAATCTCTCAGGCTAAGGGACCGCTGACGATCTGACTTAACATCTGGAGAGAGGCGCTCAGAGCGCCCACCGAAGGAGCAAGCCCGCCAGACGGGTGACACTCTCAGGTACCGTGACAGAGGGGCGATGCACAGAGCACTGTGCCGCCCACTTTACGGAGAAACCCAATGAAAGTTGCAGTCCTAGGCGCCGGAATCACTGGCTCAACCACCGCATACGCCCTCGCAGACAAAGGCCACGAAGTCACCGTCATCGACCGTGAGCGCTATTCAGGCATGGACACGTCCTTTGCCAATGGCGGTCAACTGTCGGCCTGCAATGCGGAAACCTGGAACCACCCCTCGACCATCGCCAAGGGCATCAAGTGGCTGTTTGAAAAAGAAGCGCCGCTGAAAATGAACCTGATGCCGAACTGGCACCGTTATTCCTGGTTCGCTGAATTCTTGTACGCCATGCGCCATTACGAAAAGAACACGGTCAACACCGTGCGTTTGGCGTTGGCGGCGCGCGAACACCTCACCCGCATGGCCAGCGAAGGCGACATTCAGTTCGATCGCACCGATCGCGGCATGCTGCACATTTGCGGAACCCAAAAAGGCTTCGACCACGGCAAGAACGTCAACCAGCTGCTCAAAAAAGGCGGCCTGGACCGTCAGATCGTCACACCCGACGAAATCCGCGCGCTCGAGCCGAACCTGCATGGCGACTTGGTCGGCGGTTTCTTTACCGAATCTGACTTCAACGGCGACATTCACAAGTACTGCCGCGGGTTGGAAAGCGCCAACAAAAAACGCGGCGTGACCTACCTGTTCGAACGTGAAATCGTCGATCTGGTGACGCGTAAAGGTGTGTACGTGACCTACGCCGATGGCGACCAAGACCACTTCGACGCGGTCGTGGTCTGCGCAGGCGTGGGCAGCCGCGCCATCGCCAGCAAACTCGGCGACCGGTTGAATGTCTACCCGGTGAAGGGCTACAGCATCACGGTCAACATGCCCGATCAGGCCAGCCAAGACGCCTGCGGCTGGGTCAGCCTGAACGATGACGACGCAAAAATCGTCACCAGCCGTCTGGGTCCGGACCGCTACCGCGTTGCCGGCACCGCCGAATTCAATGGCAACAACAAAGACATCCGCGCCGACCGCATCAAACCCCTGCTGCGCTGGACCCAGCGTCACTTCCCGGGCGTGAACACCGACCAGGTTGTGCCCTGGGCTGGACTGCGCCCGATGATGCCGGACATGATGCCGCGGGTGATGGCTGGAAGCCGCCCGGGTGTTTACTACAACACAGGCCACGGCCACCTAGGCTGGACCCTGTCAGCTGCGACGGCCTACATGGTCGCTGACCTGGTTCACTAAGACTTCCGCGCGGAGGCTTTTTTTACGGCCTCCGCCGGTGTAGGTTTACTCGGTTAATCAAAACAACAACCCAACGGAGCACCTTTCATGTTGCGTACAGCCCTTTCCGTCGCCATTGGCGCGGCTTTGTCACTCAGCGCGGCCGCCGCCGAGCTTAACCCTGCCGTGGTCTACGACCTGGGCGGAAAAAACGACGGCTCGTTTAACCAAGCCGCTTACACGGGCGCCGAGCGCTTCAAAGATGAAACCGGCGTCGGCTATCGCGATTTTGAGATCCAAAACGATGCCCAGCGTGAACAGGCCCTGCGTAACTTTGCGCGCAAAGGCTTCAACCCCGTCGTAGCCATCGGCTTTAGCCACGGCTCGGCCGTTGAAAAAGTCGCCGCAGAATTCCCCGACACCGCGTTCGGCATCGTCGACATGGTGGTTGACCAGCCCAACGTGCGCTCGATTCTGTTTAAAGAACACGAAGGCAGCTACCTCGTCGGTGTTCTGGCCGGCATGGCATCAGAGTCACAAAAAGTTGGCTTCGTCGGCGGCATGGACATTCCGCTGATTCGCCGCTTTGAGTGCGGCTACAAGCAAGGCGCGGCAGCAGCCGGCGTTAGCGACGTGTACGCCAACATGACGGGCAACACGGGCGCGGCGTGGAACGATCCGGTGAAAGGTGGCGAGCTAACCAAGTCACAGATTGACCGTGGTGCGGACGTCGTCTTCCAGGCCGCTGGCGGCACCGGCTTTGGTGTCCTGCAGACCGCTGCGGACGCAAACATCTTGGGCATTGGCGTGGACTCAAACCAAAACGGCCTGCACCCGGGCAAAGTCCTGACCAGCATGCTCAAGCGTGTCGATAATGCCGTTTACGAAGCATTCTCGGACTACAAGAACGACGAATGGAGCACTGGCTTCCGCGTTCTGGGCTTGGCCGAGGGCGGTGTTGACTGGGCACTGGACGAAAATAACCAAGCGCTGATCACCGATGAGATGCGTGCGGCAGTCGAAACTGCTAAAAACAACATCATCAACGGTAACATCACCGTCCACGATTACATGAGCGACAACAGCTGCCCGCTGTAAGCCCTCACGAACGTCGTAGGATGCGCCGCCCCGATGGGGTGGCGCATTTTTTTTGAACCCTCGGAACCCACATGACAGCACTTGAACTGATTGGCATCAGCAAAGCCTTTGGCCCGGTGAAGGCGAACCAGGACATTAACCTTGCGATCGAAAGCGGCACGGTCCACGGAATCGTCGGCGAAAACGGTGCAGGCAAGTCGACCTTAATGTCGATTATTTACGGCTTTTACGAAGCCGATGCCGGACAGATTCGGGTCAAGGGCAAGGATGTCAGCATCCGCTCCAGCGCCCAAGCGATCGCCCTTGGTATCGGCATGGTGCACCAACACTTCATGTTGGTGGAGAACCTGTCCGCACTCGAAAACGTGTTATTGGGCATGGAAGGCGGCATGCTGCTGAACGAGGGGCTCGGCGCGGCCCGGGCTAAGCTCAAACACATTCAGTCCGAGTACGGCCTGGCGGTCGATTTGGACAAGCCCGTGGGCGAGCTGCCCATTGGTGCCCAGCAACGTGTTGAGATTCTAAAAGCCCTGTACCGCGATGCGGACATCCTGATCCTGGACGAACCCACTGGGGTGCTGACGCCCGAAGAAGCCGACCAGCTGTTTCGGGTGCTCGAGCGACTGCGCGAGCAAGGCAAGACGGTGGTGCTGATTACCCACAAACTGCGGGAAATCATGGCCATCACCGACCGTGTATCGGTCATGCGCCGGGGTGAAATGGTCGTGCACCTAAACACGGCGGATACCACCACCGACGCCCTGGCCGAAGCCATGGTCGGGCGGGATGTTAGCTTTTCTCTGGATAAGTCTGCGCACACCCCAGGCGCCTGCAAGCTCGCCGTCAAGGGCCTTAACTTCACCGACAGCACCGGTGTAACGCGCCTAAAAGACATCAACTTCGAGCTGCACGCGGGCGAAATTTTGGGTATCGCCGGGGTGTCTGGCAATGGCCAATCCGAGCTGCTCGAGATCCTCGGGGGCATCTACACCGCCGACAGCGGCATGCTGGCCCTGGACGCCGGTAGCGTCGACTTATCCAAGCGCTCCAACCCCACGCGCCGGCGCGAAAAGGGCGTCGGCCACGTGCCTGAGGATCGGCACCGCATGGGGCTGGTGACCAAATTCGAGGCCAACGAAAACACCATCCTCGGCTATCACTACAAAGTGGAAGCCGGCGCCTTTATGCGCCGCTCGAAACTGATTGAGCAGACCGAACAGCAAATGAAGCGCTTTGACGTGCGCCCGCCAAACCCGCGCCTAAAAACTGCCAGCTTTTCCGGCGGCAATCAGCAGAAAATGGTGATCGCCCGGGAAATCGAGCAGGACCCGGATGTGCTGATGGTGGGCCAGCCCACGCGCGGCGTCGACATTGGCGCCATTGAAGCCATCCACAAACGCTTGTTGGAACTGCGTGCCCAAGGCAAGGCGATTTTGCTGGTGTCCGTTGAGCTCGACGAAATCCGCGCCCTGTCCGACCGTGTCCTGGTGATGTACGACGGCCGGATCATGGGCGAGGTGTCACCCACGGCCAGTGACGCGGACATGGGTCAGTTAATGGCTGGGGTCCAAATCGAAGGCAGCGGGCAGTAGCTCGTCCATGCGGAAGGTTCGGGTGTCGCCCTTTAAATTAGTGCACTCGACCTGGGTGTCGGCGCCGGAAAACTCGGACAGACGCTGACGACAGCCGCCGCAGGGCGTTAACACCCCATCGCCCTGCCCCAGCACCAAGACCCGCTTGATTCGCGAGCCCGGCGCCGCCATCTGCATGTGCGCGATGGCGGTGGTCTCGGCGCACCACCCCTCGGGGTAACTCGCGTTTTCCATGTTGGCACCCGAAAACGTCAGCCCATCGTTGGTTTCCAGCGCCACCCCCACATGAAAATTTGAGTAGGGTGCGTGGGCCTTGCCGCGGGCGGCCTCGGCCAGCTTACGTAGGTCCGCCATCATCGCTCCTTCACGTAGGGCACGCCGCCGGCTTTCGGCGGCACAGCCCGGCCGACAAAGCCCGCCAACAGGATCACCGTCAAAATGTACGGCAACGCCTGGATAAAGGTCACCGGCACCGCAAATCCTGCCAGCTCGACCCCCTGCATCCGGATAGCGACCGCATCCAAGGCGCCGAACAGTAAGCAGGCAAACATCGCCTGGACCGGACGCCACTTGGCAAACACCAGCGCCGCCAAGGCAATAAAGCCCTTACCCGCCGTCATGTTTTGGACAAATCCAGCGGTTTGCGCAATCGATAAGTAGGCACCGGCTAAACCACACAACAGCCCGCAGCAAATCACCGCTTTGTAGCGCACGGCTGCGACTGAAATACCGGCGGTATCGACCGCCGCGGGGTTTTCACCGGTGGCGCGCAGACGCAGGCCAAAGCGCGTCTTCATCAGCACCCAGGCCGTCAACGGCACCGCCAAAAACGCCGCGTAGACCAGCCCGTTGTGACCGCTGAGCAGTTCTGAATAGATCCCGCCGATGACCGGCACATCCGCCAATGCATCCGCGCCTGGCAGGGTCAAACTGCCAAAGCGTGACTCGGAATCCAGCGCTGGCGTACGGCCGCCACGGCTGAACCAGGCCTGCCCCAACAGCGCGGTCATGCCCAGGGCGACAAAGTTGATCGCCACGCCCGACACAATCTGGTTGCCCCGATGCGTGATGCAGGCAAACCCGTGCACCAGCGCCAGCGCCACCGATGCGCCAATACCGGCCAACAGGCCGAGCCAGGCCGACTGAGTCACCGCTGCCGTAGCCGCCGCCGCAAAGGCCGCCGCCAGCATCTTGCCTTCCAAACCAATATCAAAAACGCCGGCGCGCTCCGAGTAAAGACCCGCCAGACAAGCCAGCAACAAAGGCGCCGACAGGCGCAGGGTGCTGTCCAGCACCAGCACCAGGGTGTTGAAAGCGTCCATCAGCGTCCCCCCGCCCAGTGCGAATAGGCCCGCGCCACCCAAGGCCGGGTCAGGTGCTCCAGCGCACCGACGAATAAAATCACCAAGCCTTGGATCGCAATAACAAGGTCGCGCGTGATGTTAGGCTTTTCAAAGGCGAGTTCGGCGCCGCCCTGATAGAGCATCCCAAACAGCACCGACGCCAGCACAATGCCAACCGGATGCGCACGCCCCATCAGCGCCACCGCAATGCCGACAAACCCGGCGCCGCCGACAAATTCGACATTCAAACGCGCCTGATCGCCCATCACCGGGTTCAAGGCCATCAGCCCCGCCAAACCGCCGGACAACATCATGGCAATCAGGGTGATACGGACCGGATTAATCCCAGCGTAGGCAGCCGCCGTGGGGTTGGCGCCAAAGGCGCGAATCTCATAGCCCAACCGCGTCTTCCAAATCAGCAGATACACAAACACACAGGCCAGCAAGGCCACAAAGAAACTGGCATTTAGGGGTGCTGAGCCAATATCCACACCGAACCACTGCATAAACGAGTCGAGCTTGGGTATGCGGCCATTCACCTCAAAGGTGCGGGTTTCAGGCGCCATGGACCCTTCAGGGCTAAGCACGTTGACCAGCAAATACACCATCAGCGACGAGGCGATAAAGTTAAACATGATGGTGGTGATGACCACGTGCGATCCGCGCTTAGCCTGCAGCCACGCAGGCACCAGGGCCCACACGGCGCCGAACGCCGCCGACGCCACCATGGCCATCAGCATGACCATGAGCCAATGCAGTTGGGTATCAAAATTCAAGGCGACCAGGGCTGCCCCCAGACCCGCCACGTAGGCCTGACCCTCGCCACCGATGTTGAATAGCCCGCCATGGAAGGCCACGGCTACCGCCAAGCCCGTCAGGATAAAGCTGGTGGCGTAGAACAGCGTGAAGCCGATGCCCTCACCAAAGCCCAGCGACCCGTCCAGCATCAGCTGCACCGCCTCAATCGGGTTTTCGCCGATCAGCAATACCAAACACCCGGCCACTAAAAAGGCGAGCAATAAGTTCGTCAGCGGGATCACGCCGTAGTCAATCCAGCCCGGCAGACTGGCCTGGGGTGCACTCACGTCGGCTCTCCAGTAGCGGGCTCAGCATCCGCTGGCCCATCGACAGCGTCCAATAAGCTGGCCGGCAGTTCTTTTTTAAACTGCACGCCCTTTTCCTCGAAACTTTGGATCGTACGCACCAGGGCACCGCGCCCGGTAATCGAGGTGCGGGTCTTGTCGAACTGACTTTGGGTGCGATCAATCAGCTTACCCAGCTCTTCGAAGCGCTCACTGAAAATTCGCAGCTTGTCGTGCAACTTGGTGGCTTCCTCAGCCAACTGGCGGGCGCTCTCACCGCGTTTTTGCTGAGCCCAGATGTTGGCCACCGTGCGCAACATACCCAGTAGCGTCGAGGGCACCACAATGATGATATTGCGCTCAAAGGCGTACTGATAAAGGTCGGGCTGGGCCTGAAAGGCGGCTTGAAACGCGGGCTCAATGGGCATGAACATCAGCACGAAATCCGGCGTCTGCAACCCATTGAGCTTGGCGTAGTCTTTTTTCGACAGCCCATCGATGTGTTTTTTGATGCTGTCGAGGTGGCGCACCATGGCCGCCGCGCGGATCGGATCTTCACCGGCATTAACCACGTCCATCCAAGCGGTCAGTGACACCTTGGAATCCACCACCAGGTGCTTGCCCTCCGGCAGGTGCACGATCACGTCGGGGCGGTAGCGTTGCTCACCCTCGGTGATGCTGACCTCGCGCTCGTACTCAAGGCCCTTGGTAAGGCCGGCCCGATCCAGAATCAGCTCGACCTGCATCTCGCCCCAGTTGCCCTGCAGCTTGCTGTCGCCCTTCAGGGCTTGGGTCAGGTTAGAGGCTTCATCGGTGATTTTGCGGTTCAGTTCTTTGAGCTGCTTTAGCTCGTTCTGCAGCGTTGCATGGTGAGTGGTGTTGTCTTTGTTGATTTGTTCGGTGCGCTCGCTGAACGACTTGATCTGGGTTTTCAGCGGCTCCAGCAAAGTTCCCAGGCTTTCGCTCGAGCGGGCTTCAAAGGCCTTTTCGCGGCTTTCCAAAATTTGCGCAGACAGGGACTTAAATTCATCGCGCATGGCCTGCTTTTGGGCTTCAAAGTTCGCCTGGATCTGCTCGCCACGGGCCTCCAGCGCCGCGCGTTGCTGATTCAAATCGTTGATCGTGTCCTGGGCGTCTTCAAAGCGCATCTCGAACTCGTCGGCGCGCGAGGTGGCGCCCTCGGCCATGGTCACCGCGCTTTCATGCAGGGCACGTATACGCGTCAGTGCAATACGGTCATGGATCGCCCAACCCACAGCCGCCAATGCCAGCGCCGCTATCAGCAGTTCAAATAATGGGAACAAAGGGGACCCCCACGCACGCGGCTGTTAGCAAGGTGATAACGATCAGTGCCAGTCGCATTAGGCGACGTCCTCGGGGTAAAAGTCGGCCACCGCGCGGGTATCACGCAACGGGCGAACACGGCCAATCGACACCTGGTAAAGGGGGTGCTGATGGTAAGCCTGCAGTTGTTGCTCGTCCTTGAACAAACCAAACACCACAACATCGATACGGTCGCTGATTTGATCGCGTTTGACGTTGCGGCTGATGCTCAGCTGCTCACAGTGCGGAATGTCTTTCAGGACCTGCAGGCCCTCCATGATGGCGCCCACATCCGCGGGGTCTTTGGCGCTGAACAGGACAACGTGGTGAAGCATATCTACCCTCAAAATTTCAGGCGCTAATATCGCCGATTGCCCCTTCAATGTCGATTCAGCGCGATCGCCGCGCAGCCTCGAAAGGGTTTCGTAGTACTCATTTCCGAACACCCGCCATTCACGCCGTTGGTGCCGGTGCTATAGTCAAACGTCTAAGAGGGTATTCAATGCGCGCAGGATTCATGGCCATCATCGCCTTTGCGATTCCGGCTTGGGCTGACAACACTCAGCCTAGCGGGCGTGACTTGGCCGCGAAAACCTTAAACGCAACCACCCTCGGTGATGCCTATGTGGCCGAAACACCCGCCGGCCCGCTGGGACTTCGCTTTTCTGGCGGTGTGGTCGTCGACAGCCAAAGCACATTTGGCGACAGCGAAGTTGGACTGGACGATCTGCAAAACGGCCGCCCGTATTTGGGCATCGGCGTCGTCCACAGCCTGGGGCGGGAACAACGTCTGGATTTGAGCGCTGACCTCGGCATGATCCAACGCGAATCCCAAAGCGAATGCACGCTGGACGCCAGCTGCCTATCCCAACAGGCCACCACCCAGCGCGACAACGAAGCCGTTATCTCGCTGGGCCTGCGTTTCCGCTTCTAGCCTTTTTTCTGCACCTTCGCCCAACCGTCTTTTAGCGTGACTGCGCGGTTAAACACCGGCATGCCGGCGCTGTCCTCGTCTTTACGGAAGTACGCAATGCGCTCGAACTGCACGATATCGCCCACCGCTATGTTGGCCAGTGCGGGCTCGACCATGCCCGTTTTCAGCACCAAGGATTCAGGATTCAGCTCGGCACTCAAGTCCTCGCCCTTGGGGTTAGTGTCGGTGAACAAGCGGTCGTACAAACGCAACTCACTGGGCACCGAATCCGAGGGCGCCCACTGAATGGTGCCCTTGACCTTGCGGCCTGACTCATCCTGCCCCGAACGAGTAGCCGGGTCGTAGGTCACTTTGATCTCGGTGATGTTGCCCTCGGCGTCTTTTTCCATGGACTCGAAGTCGACGATAAACCCGTACTTCAAGCGCACCGAGCCCTCGGGCTTGAGGCGGAAATACTTCGGCGGCGGCACTTCTTCGAAGTCCGCACGGTCGATGTACAGGGTTCCATCAAAGCGCAGGGTGCGCGAGCCCAGTTCCGGCACGCGCTGATGCCAGGGCGCATCGATCTCGAGCACCTCCCCCGCGGGCCAGTTAGTGATCGTGACCTTTAGTGGGTCCTGGACCGCGAACCCGCGGCGGGCGGTGTTTTCCAGATCCGTGCGCAGGCAGGTCTCGAGCAAAGACATCTCGATGGTATTGGCTTTTTTCGTTACGCCAATTCGGGCGCAAAAATCGCGCAGCGATGCCGGCGTGTAGCCGCGGCGGCGCAGGCCACGAATGGTCGGCATACGCGGGTCATCCCAGCCGGTGACGTGCCCCTCGGTCACCAGTGACAGCAGCTTGCGCTTGCTGGTCAGGGTGTTTTCGAGCTGCAAGCGGCTGAATTCAATTTGACGCGGCTGAGCGGGCACTGGCAGTTGCTGCAAAAACCACTCGTACAGCGGGCGGTGATCTTCAAACTCCAGCGTGCACAGGCTGTGGGTGATTTTTTCCAAGGCATCGGACTGGCCGTGGGCAAAATCGTAGGTCGGGTAAATATTCCAGGTGTTGCCCGTGCGCGCGTGGTGAGCGCGGCGTATACGGTACAGCGCCGGGTCACGCATATTGATGTTCGGGTGCGCCATGTCGATTTTCGCACGAAGGACGCGTTCGCCCTCTTTGAATGCACCGGCGCGCATTTGTTCAAAGACTTCTCGTGTCCAAGCAGAGTATTGCAGTCCATCGACAACTCACCTCTTTTTTTAGTGGCTATATGCGTTGGGGAACCAGCTTTGAAACGCCCTCACTTAATGAACTTTCGGCAAATCCGAGTGGAAAAACTGGATTTAACCCCACTTTACAAGCG
>CAKZQE010000163.1 GCA_937139465.1 uncultured Gammaproteobacteria bacterium | reverse complement strand
AGCAGAAGCAAGTCATGGTGATCTTGGCATGATTACCCGCAACGACGCCGTTGTGCTGATTTCGAACTCGGGTGAGACACGTGAACTCGCTGATATTATCGCTTATTGCACCAGGTTCGAGATACCAATCATCGCCATAACCAAGCGTTCGGATAGCACACTGGCACATGCGGCAACATATATACTGAAGCTGCCTCCAGCACCTGAAGCCTGTGCCATCGGGATGGCACCGACGACCTCGACAACTTTAGCAATGGCACTTGGAGATGCGCTCGCGGTAGCCCTCATGAAACAACATGGGTTCGATCGAGAAAGCTACGCTACATTCCATCCGGGAGGCGCTTTAGGGGCACAATTACTCCGCGTTTCTGCTATCATGCACCGAGGCGACGCGCTTCCAATTGTCACTCCAGACACCCCTATGGGCGAAACACTCATCGTCATGAGTTCCAAGGGGTTAGGTGTTGCAGCAGTCATAGACCAAGAGGAAATAAAAGGCGTCATCACAGACGGAGACCTCCGGCGCAATCTTAACCGACTCACAAATTGCACAGCAGGGGAGGTCGCAACCCCCAACCCGTTTTGCATTGCTCCAGACGCGTTGCTCACTGAGGCATTAGCGGAGATGAACGCAAATCAAATCAGTACATTGATGGTAACCGAAAGTGGTATGTTAGTAGGCCTGCTGCACATTCATGACCTTCTTCGCGCAGGTGTCGTATGAGCGTCGTTATTTTTATTCCTGCGCGGTATGCCTCAACCCGCTACCCCGGAAAACCATTGGTTGAGTTGGCTGGGGCCTCGGGACAAAGAAAAACGCTGATCCAACGCACCTGGGAAGCAGCCAAATCTGTGTCCTGTATAGACGGCGTTTATGTGCTTACAGACGACCACCGCATAGCTGATGTTGCAACCAACTTTGGAGCTGAGGTTCTGATGACTTCGCCGGCGGCACGTAACGGATCAGAACGTTGCAGTGAAGGATTGTCCCAACTGGCGTCTGAGCCAAGGGCGGTGATAAACTTACAAGGCGATGCCCCCTTAACTCCAAACTGGTTTGTTGAAGCTCTCGTAGCGGCGATGGCGGAGGGCGTGCGCCAGGTTGCCGCCTTGGCTGACCCGGTGGGTCAAACGGCTAACGGGAAATACCTGCCCTCGGGCATTCATCTGTCACAGATGCGCGTGCCGCTGGGTGTGGTGGGTATCATTTACGAATCGCGCCCGAACGTGACCGTTGATGCCGCTATTTTGTGTTTCAAATCCGGTAACGCGGCCATTTTGCGCGGCGGCAAAGAAGCCTTGCACTCCAATCAGGCCATCGCCGCCCTTGTTCGGCGGGCCATGACTGATACGGGCATGCCCGAAGCGGCGGTTCAGGTGCTCGATCGGGTGGACCGCGAGGCCGTCAGTTTGCTGATTCAGGATGACGCGCATGTTGACGTCATTGTTCCCCGCGGTGGCCGCGGGTTAATCGAACGCATTTCGCGCGATGCCCGCGTGCCTGTGATTAAGCACCTGGATGGCAATTGCCACATCTACGTGGCTGCGGATGCGGATTTGGCCATGGCCGAAGCACTGGTGGTGAACGCGAAGACGCGTCGCTATGGCGTGTGCAACGCCCTGGAAAGTTTGGTCGTCGATAGCGCGGTGGCGTCTGTGTTTCTGCCTAAAATCGCCGCGGCGCTGGCGCCTAACGCGATCGAGATTCGCGGCTGTGCGCGTACGCGCAATTACTTAACCAATGCGATTCCGGCGACGGACGAGGATTACGCCACCGAGTACCTTGGCCCGATCATGAGTTGCAAGGTGGTGGACGGGTTGGATGAGGCCATTGCCCATATCAACCAGCACGGCAGCGGCCACACGGACGCGATTGTGACGGCGGGCATTGACTCGGCACGGCGCTTCATCCGGGATGTGGATTCCGCCAGCGTGATGGTGAACGCCTCGACCGCTTTCGCGGACGGGTTCGAGTATGGGTTGGGGGCTGAAATTGGGATCTCGACCGACAAAATCCACGCCCGCGGCCCGGTTGGCCTGGAAGGCCTAACCAGCCAGAAATGGGTGGTCTGGGGCGAGGGTCAAACACGCTCTTGAGGGCGTTGTTGGGCGGGACCTTTGACCCGGTTACCCTGGGTCATACCGCGGCGGCCTGTGCGGTGCGTGACGCGCTCGGGTGCACGGTCGAGTTGCTGCCGAATCGCCAATCGCCGTTTAAGTCTGCCCCAAGCGATGATGCGCATCGCCTGGCTATGCTGGCGTTGGCCTGCGCCGAGCACGAGGGGCTGTCGGTCAATCCGATAGAGCTGACGCTGGCGCCGCCGAGTTACAGTGTACGCACGCTGGAGCACTTGGCCGGGGAGGAGCCCCTGGTGTTTTGCTTAGGCACCGATGCCTTCGCTCAAGTCGATCGCTGGCAGTCGCCTCACCGCCTGCTCGAGTTGGCCGGCGTGGTGGTGTTGGGACGGCCGGGGTTTCCCCTTCCTGCGCGTCCGCACGGTTGGCCTGTGCAGGCGTCGTTAACTGAATTTAAACAGGACCCGGTTGGGCGCTGGACACATTTGCCGTTTGCGGCAATTGAGTCCGCATCCAGCGGAGTTCGCAATGCGCGTGCCCACGGTGGCCCGTGGCAAGCCTGGCTGGCCCATGGGGTCGCCGAATACATAAAGGACCACAATTTATATGAGTAACATGGATACCCAAGCACTGACCGCATTGGTCGTCGACGCCCTCGAAGACATGAAGGGCGTTGATATCGTCACGATTGACGTGACCGGCCAGACGTCCGTGACTGACGCACTGGTCGTCGCCAGTGGAACCTCAAATCGCCACGTGCGGTCGTTGGCCGAAAACGTCATCGAAAAGGCCAAGGAAGCGGATCAGCGTCCGCTCGGTGCCGAAGGCCAAGACACTGGCGAGTGGGTGTTGGTGGATTTGGGCGTGGTCGTGGTGCACTGCTTCCTGCCGGAAACGCGCACCTTTTACGACCTGGAAAAACTCTGGGAGCGTCGCCCGGGTGACGTCGCTGACGACTGATGCACCACCATTTGCTCTGTGTCGGTCATAAGGCTCCAGCGTGGGTCAATGAAGGGATCGAACACTACGGCAAACGCCTGCGGCCGGGGTTGAAAACTCAGCTACTGGCACCGAGCAAACACAGCGACAGTGAGCGGCGCAAGGCCGACGAAGCACGCTTGATCGAAGCCAAGCTGCCCAAGGGCGCTTGGGTCGTTGCACTGGATGAGCGCGGCCGTCAGTTCACCTCGCGCGAGTTGTCCAGCGCCTACGCCAAGTGGGTTGGTCAGGGCCAGCCAGTCGCCTTCGTAATAGGGGGTGCCGACGGTTTGCACGACGATATTCGCGACCGCGCCAATGCGCTTTGGGGGCTGTCGAACCTGACATTGCCCCACGCATTGGTGCGCGTGTTTATCGCTGAGAGCCTGTACCGAAGCCAGGCATTGCTGGCCGGTCACCCCTACCACCGGGATTGAGCATGGGCTTCCGATCCGATACCTCGACCTTCACCGACCGCGGCCAGGAACGCAGTATTTTTCAGCGCCGTGCCCTGGTGGCTTTTGGGGTGGTCACGGCCCTCACCTTGGGGTTGGTCGGGCGACTTATTTACCTGCAGATTGTCGAGCATCAAAAGTACGAGGAGTTGGCCGCCCAAAACCGTATTCAGCAGCAGGCTGTGCCGCCGCCGCGGGGGCTGATTTATGACCGTCAGGGTCGTTTGCTGGCCCTTAATCAGCCGGTCAACGACCTGGTGTTGGTGCCCGAGCAAATCGACGATTTGGACGCCACCTTGGACGTGTTGCGCAGCCTAATTGATCTATCGGACGAGCAAATACAGCGCTTTGAGACGCGTCGTCAGCGTGCGCGGCGGCCGTTTGAATCGATTACCTTGAAGTCAAAGCTGACCGCGGATGAAGTGTCGCTGATCAGTGTCGACAATCACCGCTTGCCCGGCGTGTCGATTGAGGCCCGGCTGGCTCGTTATTACCCCTATGGCGAGCTGCTCACCCATGCGCTGGGGTACGTCGGCCGTATCAACGAAAAAGAACTGAGCCGGGTTGACGCTGTCCAGTACCGGGGCACGGAATTTCACGGCAAGCTCGGCGTTGAGCGCTTCTACGAGTCCCAGCTGCATGGCGAGGTTGGCGTCCGCGAGGTCGAGGCCAACGCCCGCGGTCGGGTGATGCGGGTACTGTCCCAAGTCGACCCAACCCCCGGCGCAGATTTGACCCTGTATTTGGACGTCGCGCTGCAGCAGGCGGCGGTGGATGCGCTGGAGGGGCGGAAGGGCAGCGTGGTGGCCATGGACACCCGAACCGGCGGGATCTTGGCGATGGTATCGGTCCCCAGCTACGACCCGAACCCCTTTGTCACCGGAATTTCCAGCAAAGCGTACCGTGCCCTGCGCGAAAACCCTCAGTTGCCGCTTTACAACCGTGCTATTCGTGGTCAGTACCCACCCGGCTCGACCATCAAGCCTCTGTTGGCGATGGCGGGCTTGGATGATTTAAGCCAAGACAAAATTGCCGCGGTACACAAACTGTTTATCGACCAAATTCAAAGCTTTAGTACTATTGGTTTCCAATCTGAAGACTTTATCAAGAAAGCGCTTACCGCAGCGCTTGGTGAAGATAAAGCCGCCAGCCTTATTGACCAAATTGTCATGGGGTCAGGTGCGAAAGGTCTTGATTCACTGAAGTGGATGGACTCAAAACAAGTGGCGAATATTATTCGCAACGAGCATCCGCAAATTCAAACCATTGTTTTATCGTATTTAGAGCCAGAGCAAT
>CAKZQE010000162.1 GCA_937139465.1 uncultured Gammaproteobacteria bacterium | reverse complement strand
GGGACGGTGGACTGGCAGCGGCGAGTATTCGATCCCGGGTTTTATCAGCTCGACGGGGCGGGGCGTCGCTACCGCGATTGGAAGCGCGGCGGTCATGGCTGGGTGCGCTTAGAAGACGGCATCGTGGAAAGCTGTGACATTGTCTTTTACGACCTGGCCGTGCGCACTGGGATTGATGATTTGTCGGCCTACATGAGCCAGTTCGGGTTCGGCCGTGAGCAGGGCATGGATGTCTGGGGCGACGCACCTGGACTGCTGCCGTCGCGGGAGTGGAAGCGCAACAACCGCGGCGTGACCTGGTATCCCGGTGAAACAGTGATCACCGGCATTGGCCAAGGCTATTGGCTGACCACACCGCTGCAACTGGCCTCCAGCACCGCTGCGCTGGCGAACCGAGGGCTGTGGCGCGAGCCAAAAATGGTGCAGTCGCTGTCCCATGGCGCGGTGGAACCATTACGCCCTGAGACGGTCACATTGCCGTCGACGGCGTCACCCCATTGGGATCGGGTGGTGACTGCGATGGAGAAAGTCATGCATGGAGCCCGGGGCACGGCGCGCAGTGCGGGTGCCGATTCGGCCTATCGAATCGCCGGTAAAACCGGTACCGCACAGGTTCGTGGATTGGGTGAGGACGAGGAATACGATGCCGAAGCCATCAAAGCTAAATACCGCGATCACGCGTTGTTTGTCGGGTTCGCCCCGGCTCGTGATCCTAGGATCGCGGTGGCGGTGATTGTTGAAAACGGTGGGTCCGGTGGTGCCACCGCGGCACCGGTCGCCCGCCAGGTCATGGATGCCTACCTACTAGACGCCAACGGTGAGTTGCGGGTGTTCGATGAGTGATTACGCGGCCTCCGGCGTCGAAGGCTATCGCCGCGCCCCGGGGATGCTGGCCCGCGCGGGCTTAGACGGCCCGTTGCTGCTGGGCCTTTTGGGGATTTGTGCGTTCGGGCTTTACGTTTTGTACAGCGCCAGCGGTCAAGACATGGACCGGGTGCACAGCCAAGCCATCCGGTTGGGCGCTGGTTTCGGCGCAATGTTGCTGGTGACCTGGGTTCGGCCGCACTGGATTCGGCTGTTGACGCCGCTTGGCTACGCCGCGGGGATCTTGTTACTGGTCGCTGTATTGGTGGCCGGCACCGGTGCCAAGGGTGCTCAGCGCTGGTTGGACTTTCCAGGGTTGCCGCGTTTTCAGCCGTCGGAGCTGTTGAAAGTGCTGGTGCCTTTGATGGTCGCGCTGTGGATTTCGCGGCACCGCTTGCCGGTGTCGATACCCACGGCGCTGGTCGCGCTGGCCTTGGTGGTGATTCCGGTCGTGTTGGTGGCCCGCCAACCAGATTTGGGGACGTCGCTGCTGATTGCGGCGTCCGGCATTTTTGTGATTTTGCTCGCTGGTCTGAAATGGCGCTGGATCGCGGCAGCCGGTGCCCTGAGCGCGGTGGCCCTGCCTGTCCTGTGGATGGGGATGCGCGACTATCAGCGCCAGCGGGTGATGACCTTTTTGGACCCAGAGAGCGACCCGCTGGGGACGGGGTGGAACATCATCCAGTCCAAAACGGCCATTGGGGCGGGTGGGTTAAGCGGCAAAGGCTGGTTAATGGGAAGCCAGGCCCAGCTCGATTTTCTGCCCGAGAGCCACACCGATTTTATCTTGGCCGTGCTGGCCGAGGAGCTTGGGCTGGTTGGGGTGTTGGTGCTGATGAGCCTGTATTTGTTTGTGATTGCCCGCGGTCTTTGGTTGGCCAGCATGGCGCATGAAACTTGGGGACGATTACTGGCCGGAGCCCTGACGCTGACGTTTTTTGTGTATGTCTTCGTCAACATCGGCATGGTCAGTGGCTTGTTACCAGTGGTGGGCGTGCCGTTGCCGTTGGTGAGTTATGGCGGCACCAGTGCGATCACGCTGTTGCTATCCTTTGGGTTGATTATGGCAACGCAAAAAGAAAAACGGGTGGTGTCCTTATGATGCGGTGGATATTCGCGGCCATGATGGCTGCGGCGACGGTGTCAGTGCAGGCTGACAACTACAGCGAGGATCCACGCCTGCGCCGCCTAATGACGGACTGGGTGCTGGATTATCGTATGCCCAAGGGCTGGTTGCAGCGCCAGTTTATCAACGTCGAAAAACAAGATGGCGTGCTTGAACGCTTCAACCGCCAAGCCGAATCCATGCCCTGGTTTCGTTACCGCCCGATCTTTGACAACGATGAGCGGGCGTTGTTGGGTGCGGCTTTTTGGCAGGAGCACGCCGAGACCTTGGCGCGCGCCCAGGCCGAATATGGCGTGCCGGCAGCGGTGATCGTGGCGGTGATTGGGGTGGAAACCAAGTACGGCACCATTACCGGCTCGTTTCGCGCCATCGACGCCTTGACCACCCTGGCGCTGGATTACCCTCGGCGCAGCGAGTTCTTTACCAACGAGCTGCGTGAGCTGCTATTGCTGGCGCTCGAAGAGAATCGCGAGGCCTCGAGCTTCACCGGTTCCTATGCTGGGGCCATGGGCATTGCCCAATTTATGCCCTCGAGTTATCGCGCCTACGCGGTTGATTTTGATGGCGACGGCGATCGTGACATATTGACCGATCCGGTTGATGCCATCGGCAGCGTGGCGGCCTATTTGGCCCGCCATGGGTGGCGCGTCGGTGAGCCCGTGGTGGTCTCGGCGCGGCCGCCCCAGGGCGATCCTGATCGGCTGGTGAGCCAAGGCCTGGCGCTGGACAC
Organism: uncultured Gammaproteobacteria bacterium; assembly: GCA_937139465.1. Lineage (GTDB taxonomy): Bacteria > Pseudomonadota > Gammaproteobacteria > Pseudomonadales > Litorivicinaceae > Litorivicinus. The sequence goes on along the minus strand of CAKZQE010000162.1, from coordinate 1,643 downwards.
AACCCTACAGACCCTGCGTACGGCTGGGGTTAAGTTTGACCTGTTGCGTGGTGATACCGCCCGGGCCAAGTTGTTCAAGCTTGACGGCGCGGACGGGCCTGAGTACTACGTCGCGCTGAATAATTTTTACGTCATTACTCGCTACAACCGGTCGCTGATGTATGCGCTATCGGTCCACAATTTGTCGCGCAGAATCGAGCGCCTAAGGGTTGTTGAATGAAGTTTTTAGGGGTTCTGGGCCTGGTTTTGCTCAGTGGTTGTTCCGCGGTGACGGGCATGAGTATCGGCAAGCCGCCGGCCAAGGTCAGCGCGCAGGATGGCCCACCGTTACGTTCCGTGGACGTGTCGGCCAAGCCGATGCCGACGCCGGTTGCCGAGCCGCGCATTCGCCGTGGCAACGTCAGTCCGTATCGTGTGTTCGGCGTCGAATACCAGGTCATGCCCAGCCCAGAGGGATACCGGGAGATCGGCCCCGCAAGCTGGTACGGTCGTAAGTTCCATGGGCGCCTGACGAGCTCGGGCGAGCCTTACGATATGTTCGAGTTTACCGCCGCCCACAAGACCCTGCCGATTCCCAGTTACCTGCGGGTGACGAATCTAGCCAACGGCGAGCAGGTCATCGTGCGCGTCAATGACCGTGGGCCCTTTGCGAAGAATCGCATCATTGATTTGTCCTGGGCCGCGGCCAAACGCATTGGTTATGACCACCTCGGCACGGCTCGGGTTCAGTTGGATATTCTGACGCACCCGGACATGGCGGCATCGCAGGCGACGACGGCGGCTGGATTTTTGCAGATTGCCAGTGTCTCTGAACCGGACGCGGCTCAGCGTCTGCTAACCCAGACCCTTGCCAGCCTTGGTTTGCCCGTTGCGCAAGGTCGTGTCCAATCCGTTACCATAGGTGGCGATCAGGTGTACCGCGTGCAACTTGGGCCCTTTGATAGCGAGCAGAGCAGTGCCACTCGTCTGGCCCTGGCTGAGCGAAATATCAACGCCTTGCCGGTCGCGGACACCGCTAATTGATGCCACGGATAAACGAGAAACCTATGCGCCTATTGCTACTGCCATTATTGCTAACCTTTAGCCTTTCCAGCCTTGCCGAGACTCTGACCGTGCCGGTGCCGACCAGCATCAAGCGCCCGGTGCCCTCGGCCCCAAGCCTGGCGGCGTCCAGCTACCTGTTAATTGATGGCAGCACCGGCACCGTCATTGTTGAATCCAATGCCGACGAGCCGCTGCCGCCTGCGAGCCTGACCAAGTTGATGACGGCGTATCTGGTTGAGAAAGACCTGAAAGCAGGCACTATTTCCCTCGATGACAGCGTCCCCGTCAGCGTCAAAGCTTGGAAAACGGGTGGCTCGCGCATGTTTATCCGCGAGGGTACTCAGGTGTCTCTGGGCGACCTGCTCAAGGGCATCATTATTCAATCCGGTAACGATGCCTCGGTGGCTGTGGCTGAGTACCTTGGCGGCAGCGAAAGCGGCTTTGCTGAGTTGATGACCGCCCAGGCCAGTGCCCTGGGCATGACCAACACGGTTTACTACAACGCCACGGGACTGCCGGCGCCGGGCCACCTGACCACCGCCCGGGACCTATCGATTTTGGCCCGTGAAATTATCTACGGCCACCCGGATCTTTACTCG
>CAKZQE010000161.1 GCA_937139465.1 uncultured Gammaproteobacteria bacterium | reverse complement strand
CTGTCCAGTAACGCCAAATGGCTGACACGCTCAGGCTGCTGGCGGATCATTTCGATGGCCAAAATACCACCGTAACTAAGCCCGACCAGGGCGACGGCTGGCTCGCGAACCTTTTGCCAGATCGCATGGGCTTGGGCCGTCACTGAATCAAACCGCGTAATGTTCGGGGTCAGGTGTTCACCAAAACGCAGCTGCTGCGGGGCGAACAGGCGCGCATCGCACAGGGTGCCAGGCAACCAGACGATCGCCGTCATAGCGGCGCGCTGCGGCCGACATGGAGTTGCCCCTGAAGCACCTGGCTGGTGCAGTCGGCGCCATTCATCAGGGCATCCAAGGCCGAACAGGTCAAGCTGACCATATCGTCCAGCGGCTGGATGAGCGTGGTTAGGTCGTAGCGCTTCAGACGTCCCGAGGCGGTGCCATCAAAACCGGTTACCCACACGTCAGTTGGCGTCTGAACGCCCAGGTCCGATAGGCCGTCCATGACGCCCATTGCCATGGAGTCGTTCATGCACATGATGGCGTCGGGCTGCAGCGCCCATAGCTCTCGGGCCCGGGCTATCCCACACTCATAACTGAAGTCACCATCGACCGTACCGACGTGGGCACTGCCAAGGGCGTCGATGCTGCCGTATAAGCGATGGCGCGCCACGTAGTTGTCCGGCGAGCCGCCCAAAATGGCAATGCGCCGGCGTCCGGCGTTCAACAAGGCGCTGGTGAGTGCCGCCGCACCACGGTTTTGGTCACAGGTAACGGACTTGAACTCATCCACTGGGTCTTGGCGGTTAAACAGCACCATCGGGGTCTTCAGCCCACGGATGAGCTCCCGACGATCTGGCGCAAACTGAGTGGACGTAATGATGCCATCGACCTGGAAACGGCTGACTTCGTTGAGGACTTCATCAACGCGTTCAATCCGCCCATCGGTAAAAAACAACAGCATCTTTTTGCCGCCTCGGTCCAAGGCATCGGCGAGGTACTGAACGACTTCTGGGTAGTAGCGACCCGTGGTCTGACTGGCGAGGACGGCCACCATGTTGGTGCGTCCGGTAATCAGGCTGCGCGCCAACAAATTGGGTTGATAACCCAGCTCGCGGGCGGCCTCCAGTATGCGCGCCCGGGTGGCCGCGCTGACTTTGCCATTTTCTGAAAAGGCCCGCGACACAGCGGACTGGGACACCCCAGCCCGCGTGGCAACGTCGTAGGACGTTACTTGGGCCATGAACTAGCCGTTCTTTTTGTAGCGGCGGACACGGATATCAGCCTGTTCTTTGTGGCCCATAAAGCCTTCGATGGCGCAAAGGCGCGAGCAGTATTCGCCGACATGGACACTGGCTTCCTCGGTCAAGACACGCTGGTAGGTGCAGGTCTTAATGAATTTACCAACCCACAATCCACCTGTATAGCGGGCTGCCTTGCGCGTGGGCAGGGTATGGTTGGTGCCGATCACCTTGTCGCCGTAGCTGACGTTGGTTTTCTCACCCAAGAACAACGCACCGTAGTTGGTCATGTTGTCCAAGAAGTAGTTCGGGTCTTTGGTCATGACCTGAACGTGCTCGGAGGCGATATCGTCGGCCACGGCGACCATTTCTTCGTAACTGTCGCAGACGATCACCTGGCCATACTCGGCCCAGGCCGCCCCGGCGATCTCAGCCGTCGGCAGGATGGTCAGCTGGCGCTCAACTTCGGCCATGGTGTCCTTGGCCAGCTGCTCTGAGTTGGTCAGCAACACCGCGGGGCTGTTAGCGCCGTGTTCGGCCTGGCCCAGCAGGTCAGCCGCGCACAACTCACCGTCGACGGTATCGTCGGCGATCACCAGGGTTTCTGTCGGGCCGGCGAACAGGTCGATACCGACACGGCCAAAGAGCTGGCGCTTGGCCTCGGCAACAAAGGCATTGCCCGGTCCCACGATCATATCGACGCCGGCAATGGTTTCGGTGCCGACCGCCATGGCTGCGATCGCTTGAATACCGCCCATGCAGTAGATTTCGTCAGCGCCCGCCATATCCATCGCGACCACGACAGCCGGGCTCGGACGGCCATTGAACGGCGGCGAGCAGGCAATCACGCGTTTGACGCCCGCGACCTTCGCGGTAACAACCGACATGTGGGCCGAAGCCACCAAGGGGTACTTGCCCCCAGGCACGTAACATCCAACGGCGTTCATCGGCAGGTGCTTGTGCCCCAAAATGACGCCCGGCAGGGTTTCTTGCTCAACGTCCAGCATGGAATCGCGCTGGATTTGCGCGAAGTTGCGTACCTGGGTCTGGGCAAAGGCGATGTCGTCGAGGTTTTCCTGAGTCAGCTCTTTGTAGCAGGCGTCGATTTCCTCGCGTGACAGGCGCAGGGTCTGCCCTTCGTACTTGTCAAACTTGGCGGTGTATTCCCGCACAGCGGCATCACCACGATCCTCAATGTCCCGGATGATATCCGACACAATGGTTTGAACTTTCGCGTCATCCTCGCGACGCAATGATTCTTCTCGTCCGTGCTTTAAATACTTCGCCATGGGGTTGCTCCGTGGATTGTGTTGTTATTACGACTGGACGTATCCTAGAACCGAGTGCATCCGAATGCAATGGAGAAAATCGAATGAATTTACGGGCCGATTTGACAGGTAAAACCGCCTTGGTCACCGGCGCTGGCAAAGGCCTCGGCCGCGCCATCGCCAAAACCCTCGCAGCCAACGGCGCCCGGGTCCATGCAGTGGCACGAACCGCCAGCGACCTGGACACACTGGCAGCGGAGCAAACGGGCATCGTGCCCATGGTGGGCGATGTATTGAGCGATGATTTTTTCGCGGACGTGGCGGCCCTTGGCCCGGTGGACCTACTGGTCAACAACGCAGGTTCCAACCAACCTGAACCCATGGTTGAGGTGACAGATGCGACCCTGGATCGGTTGATCGACTTGAACATCCGCAGCGTGTACCGGCTATCACGAACCGTGGCTCGGACCATGCCCAATGGCGGCGCAATCATTCACATGTCCAGTCAGATGGCCCATGTCGGCGCTGCAAACCGGACGGTTTACTGCATGACCAAAGCGGCGCTGGAGGGGCTGTGCCGGGCCATGGCCGTTGAGCTCGGACCGCGCGCCATCCGGGTGAATACGATTTGCCCAACCTTCGTATTGACGCCGATGACTGAGGGGTTCTTTCAGAATCCTGACTTTGCCGATACCGTCGCGCGGATGATCCAGGTACCTGGCCTGCCGGATCCGCAGCAGGTCGCCGATGGGGTCTTATATCTGTGCAGCGATGCGGCGGCTTATGTCACCGGCACCGCGCTAAAAGTCGACGGCGGCTGGACAGCGGCCTAGTGGCAGGCCTTGCACAAGCCATAGATCACATGGACGTGATCGCTGACTTGGAAGTTATGGGCGGCGGCAATTTCGTGCTGGCGCTTTTCAATGACGTCGTCGACGTACTCGGTGACTGAGCCGCACTTGGTGCACACCATGTGATCGTGGTGATCCTCGTCGGCCAGCTCGAACACCGACGTGTTGCCCTCAAAGGTGTGGCGATGAACCAGTCCTGCGGATTCGAACTGCGTCAGCACGCGATAGACGGTCGCCAACGAGGCTTCCTCGCCCTGTTCTTTTAGCGCAGTCCAAATGTCCTCGGCGCTTAGGTGACGGTCCCGGGACGCTTCCAAGTAGTCCAATACCAACACCCGTGGTCCGGTGACTTTTAATCCGGCGTTCTTTAGTTCGCTTTGCGCACCTGACAAGGGCTGGCTCTCCGTGGTAAAACGCCACCACCATAGCAGAGGACACGCCAGTGCCAAAGATTTTCGCCCTAGCCTTCGCCACCCTGTTGACGCTTTCGGGGTGCTCGTCGTTCCCGGGTGTCTACCAAATTCCACTTGAGCAGGGCAATCAGGTCGAAGCGGCACAACTGGAGCAATTACAGGTCGGCATGACCCGGGCCCAGGTGCGTTTTCTACTGGGCACCCCGGCCTTTATTAACCGCCTACAGAACGATCGCTGGATTTACCTACGCCGCGTGCAAATCGGCGACACAACGACCGAATCCAGCAAACTCAGCATTCGCTTCGACGGTGATGCTGTGATCGCCATCGACACCGAGTAGCCGGTGCCCACCGCCTCGCCGCCCGTGATGCGAGCGCTCTGGGCGCTGCTAGGCACCCACAAAAAAATTCTGGTTATCGCGGCGATTGCGCTGCTCAGCACATCGGCGCTAACGTTGCTGCTCGGCCAAGGTATTCGCTGGATGGTCGATGAAGGGCTGGTCGCCGCCGACACCGGACAACTGAAGCTCGCCCTGTCCGGCTTAATGGGCTTGTCCGTGCTAATGGCTATTGGGACCTACGTCCGCTTTTACGCGGTTTCGTGGTTGGGTGAGCGGGTCGGCGCCGACCTTCGTCGCCAGGCATTCGACAACCTGATTGGGCTTCACCCGCATTATTTCGAGGGCAACCTGTCTGGCGAGATCATGAGCCGCATTACCGCCGACACCACGGTGCTGCAAAGCCTGATCGGGTCGTCCGTGTCGATGGCGCTGCGTAACAGCCTGATGATGACCGGCGGGCTCATCATGATGCTGGCGACCAGCCCGCGATTGACACTGATAATCTTAATCACGGTGCCGCTGGTGTTGGCGCCGATTTTGATCATGGGCCGGCGTGTGCGTAGCTTGTCGCGCCAGAGCCAAGACCGCCTTGCGGATGTTGGCCAGAACGCCATTGAATCGATCCAAGAAATCAAGACGGTCCAGGCGTTCAATCAGGTTGCGCGCACCCAGAGCCGATTTGCGGACGAGGTCGAGGCAGCCTTTAACGTCGCCTGCCAGCGCATTCGTCAACGTAGCTTTTTGATTGCCAGCGTCATCATCCTGGTGTTCGGCGGGCTCGGGCTGATGCTATGGGTCGGCGGCCAGGACGTTATTAACGGGGTGCTGAGTGCCGGCGAGATGTCCGCCTTCGTGTTCTACGCCCTGCTCGTGGCCATGGGGGCCGGCACCCTGGCCGAGGTCGTCAGCGAGGTACAGCGTGCCGGTGGCGCCCTGGAGCGCCTGGTTGAACTGATCAACCTCGACAGCTTGATTGTCGACCACCCGACAGCCAGCGGTTTCAGTGCCCAGGGTCACCTCGCGTTTAACCAGGTTTCGTTTGCCTACCCGTCACGCCCTGAAAAACGCGTTCTGGACGGCTTCAGCTTTGATCTGCGCCCCGGGCAAACGGTTGCCCTGGTGGGCCCGTCGGGGGCAGGCAAGTCAACGGTGTTTGAGCTGGTGCAACGCTTCCACGAACCCTCCACGGGCGCTGTAACGCTCGATGGAATTGCGCTGTCCGACCTAGCGCTGGCGCAGCTGCGTGAGGCGATCGCCGTGGTCCCTCAGCAACCGTCGCTGTTCAGCGCCAGCATCAGCGACAACATTCGCTTTGGCCGGCCCGATGCCAGTGACGAGGACGTCATTGCGGCCGCGCGACAGGCCGGCGCAGATGAGTTCATCCAAGCCATACCCGACGGTTACGGCGCCTTCGTCGGTGAGCGCGGAGTGCGCCTATCGGGTGGACAGCGCCAGCGCATTGCCATCGCCAGGGCCCTGCTGACCCAACCAAAAGTGTTGATGCTGGATGAAGCCACCAGCGCGCTAGACAGCAACAGCGAGCGCCACATCCAGCGCGCACTGCGTGGTCTGAAAGGTCAGATGAGTTGCCTGATCATAGCTCATCGGCTAAGCACCATTGAGCATGCGGATGAAATTGTGGTGCTGGACGGCGGACGCGTCCAAGCGCGCGGAACCCATGGCGAGTTGATCGCCACCAGCCCGCTATATCAGCAGCTGCACGCGCAGTCCGAGGACTAGTCCACCGACTGCGCGCTAGCGCTAGCTGTCGTAGGCGGCGACCTCGGGCCGTGCCTGTGCCTTAATCAGGTCCTTCAGAGAAACGTAACCGAGGGTCTCCCCCTCATCATCGATGACCTTGGCTTGACCACCTGGCGCATCGCAGCACGCGATGCTGGCGTCTTCAAGCGTCGTATGCACGGGCAAGGCCATGGTGGCGTCTCCCGTGGGTTTGATGACAGACGCCAGTGTCAGTACCCGCCCGCGGTTGATGTCTTTCATGAAGTCCGCGACGTAGTCATCCGCTGGACGCAACACAATGTCCTCCGGCGCCCCGGTCTGAACGATCGCGCCATCGCGAAGAATCGCGATGTTGTCGCCCAGCTTTAGGGCTTCGTCCAAATCGTGGGTAATGAACACAATGGTCTTGTGAAGCTCACGCTGCAGCTCCAGCAAAATATTTTGCATTTCGGTACGAATCAGCGGATCCAGTGCACTGAAGGCTTCGTCCATCAACAGGATGTCCGCATCCGTTGCCAAGGCACGTGCCAGGCCCACCCGTTGCTGCATACCGCCAGACAACTGCCCTGGGTACTGGTCTTCCTGACCGGCCAGACCAACGCGTTCAATCCAGTGGATCGCGCGCTCCTTTGCGTCCGCGTCTGACACACCCTGGATGTCCAGGCCGTATCGTACGTTTTCGATAATGGTGCGATGCGGCAGCAAGGCAAAGCGCTGGAACACCATCGACATTTTTTCGCGGCGGAAGGTCATCAGTTCCTGTTTATTCAGCGTCAATACGTTTTGACCATCGACCCAAACCTCGCCTGCGGTCGGTTCGATCAAACGATTGAAGTGGCGAATCAGGGTCGACTTACCCGACCCTGATAGCCCCATGATGACCTGAATTTTCTTACGCGGAATTTCCAAGTTAATGTCCTGAAGCCCAAGCACATGGCCATGGTTATTCAACAGGTCATCTTTGTTGGTCCCCGCGAGGACTTTAGCCAATGCGCTCTCGGGACGTTTGCCGAAGATTTTATACAGCCCTCGGATGCTGATGTGTGCGTCGCTCATCAGTGGCTCCGGTTACTGTTGTGCTTTTGTAAGCGCAATCCAAAGGACTGCGATACGCGGTCAAAAATAATGGCCAGCGCAACAATCGCCAACCCGTTCATCACACCCAACGCCAGGTATTGGTTACTAATGGCTTTGAGCACGGGCTGACCGAGGCCGCCGACACCAATCATGCTGGCAACCACAACCATGGCCAGAGACATCATGATGGTCTGGTTCACGCCGGCAAAAATGTTCGGCAGTGCGAGCGGAATTTGCACCTGCGTTAGGCGCTGCCAGTAGTTCGAACCAAAGGCGTCGGCCGCTTCCAACACTTCACGGTCGACCAGACGGATACCAAGATTCGTCAGGCGCACAATCGGCGGCAAGGCATAAATCACCACAGCCAACAGGCCCGGCACACGGCCAATCCCCAACAACATCACAACCGGAATCAGATAAACGAAGCTCGGAATGGTCTGCATCACGTCAAGCACCGGCGTAATCACACGTTGCGCGGTGTTTGAACGGGCCATCATCACACCCAGCGGCAAACCAACAATCAGGCACAGCAGCGTCGACACCACAACCATGCTGACGGTGGACATGGTGTCCTCCCACATGCCCATGAAGCCGATCGCCAGAAAGGCCAACACGGTACCAATGACAATCTTAAAGCTGCGAGCGCCCCAATACGCCAGCGCCGCAGCAGCGGCGATAAACAGCGGCCAGGGGGTGGCAATCAGTACGTCCTCGAGCCAAATCAAAAACTGCAGTAGCGGATCAAAAAAGTTTTCTAAATCATCGCCGTAGGCGCGGGAGAACTCACGAAAGGAGTCATCAATGCCGCGGCGGAATGCGGATAGGTCACGACGACCCATGGCGGGAAATTCTTTGAAGAATTCCAACATATAACGATTAAACCTGTATGACGGGCGTCATGCCCCGGAAACGTGGTGCAAAAAAGGGAGCCCGTGGGCTCCCTTTACGTGGCACGCTGATTAGAGCGCTTTTTCGACTTTGGCTACGACGTCAGCCGGAACCCAGTCCTTCCACGCGTCGCTGGTCGCGAGGAATTCCAAGGCGGTGTCTTCACCAGTGGCCTGGTTTGCATCCTTCCACGTCAAGATCGCGCCGATCTCGGCGTCTGTGAAGACACGCTTTTGCAGGTACGCAGCGATTTCAGGGTTCTCTGACGAGAAGTCGGTGGTCGCCAACGAGACCACGCGAGATTTTGTCCAGCTTGTGGGCTTCGGATCCGCGCACTCAGCGTTAACGATGCAGGTTTTCCAGTGGTCCGCGTCAAAACCGGTTTCCCAGTCCAGCAACACCATGTCGTACTGACCCATCAGGGTGGTGGGCGTCCAGTAATACCCCATCCAAGGCTCTTTACGCTCGCCGGCCTTGGCAATGGTGCCGTCCAAGCCCGCGCCAGAACCGGTCAAGACCAGATCCCAACCCTTGTTTTCCATTTCAAACGCACGGTACAGGTTACCCGTGTTGATCTGGCAGCCCCAGCCCGCGGGGCAGGTGTGCAAGCCACCACGCTCCTCGTCTTCAGGGTGCGGGAACAGGTCAGGACGTGCCAGTACGGCTTCAACTGACGTCAGCTCCGGGTTTTCTTCCTGCAACCAGCGCGGAATAAAGAATCCTTCGCCGGCCGTGGCGAACGGTGCTTCGTTGAGGACTTCCATGCGGCCTTCAGCGATGCCCTGGTTGATCAGCAGCTCAGCGGCGTTTGCCCACATTTCAGGCAACACCTGGGGACGGCCTTTTTCGTTCAATGACGTGAACGACGGCAGGGTCGCTCCGGGGATCAGCTCGACGTTACAACCGTAACCTTCGGTCATGATGAAGCTGTCGATGTTCGCGATAACTTCGGCTGATGCCCAGTTCATTTCTGCAACGCTAACGTCGCCGCAATCGGCCATGGCCGCGGGGGCGAGAAACGCGCCTACAAGCGCAAGTGATGAAAAACCTTTGCACAGGTCATGCATAGTTTACTCCGGTGGGTAATGATTTTTGGTAGACCTTCATGGCCTTTTTTAACCCTAACGAATCCGACCCGGACTATCAAACCGGTCTTAAAACCCTGAAAATCCTAAAAATAAGAGTTTGACTTTAGCTACAGGACACAACCGGCTCGGTTCATAGCCACCGGTTGGCCCAGGGCCCCAGCCTCGTATCCGCCGACTACCCTTCGACGGTCGCGCTGGCCAGCCGACGGCTAAGCACCCGGCGAGCATGGCGGTACGCGTAGCCAAACGCAGACTCATCGGCGATGCCCTGCCAGGCCTTATCAAAGGCCGTACCGTGGTCCGGGCTGGTGCGCACAAAGGGTAGCCCGCAGGTCATGTTGACCCCCGCCTCGACCCCCAGATATTTGACCGGTATCAGGCCTTGGTCATGGTACATGGCCACCACGACATCGAACTCTTTTTGCCGCGCGCGCATGAACACCGTGTCACCCGCATACGGGCCCGACACCTGCATACCTGCGGCGCGCGCATGCTCGATAGCTGGTGTGATGTAGTGAATTTCCTCGTCGCCGAACAGACCACCCTCGCCCGCGTGGGGATTGACCCCTGCCACCGCGATGCGCGCGTTATCGAAGCCAAGGTCACGCCCCGCCAGCGCGGCCAAGCGCAACGCCTGCGGCACCGCGCCATTGGCGATCTTGTCCAAGGCTTCGCGCAGCGAACAGTGAATGGTCGCCAAGACCACCGCAATGTCGTCATTGGCCAGCACCATGCCGACCTCCGGCGCGCCCGATAAGTCCATCAACATTTCCGTATGGCCCGGGTACTCGACGCCCGCCAGGTGCATGGCTTCTTTGTGGATCGGTGCTGTCACCAAGCCCTGAAGCAGGCCGTCGCGGGCATCGGCGATAGCCGCCGTAATCGCCTGGTAGGCGGCTTCACCACAGGCGGCTGAGACCACGCCGGCGTCTGGCATCGACGAAAACGCCGAGGTCTCAATCAGCGCCATCACATCGGTTTGGTCACCGAGGTGGGCAAAATCGTGCTGGCGCACGCGACGCAACGTCAGATGCGGCGAAAATTGCTCAATCGCCTGCATCATCACACAGGCGTCGCCGTAGACGACCCTAGGCCCGTGCAGTGACGACCAGGCTTTGGCAATAATTTCAGGGCCGATCCCAGCGGGGTCGCCCATGGTCAATCCAAGCATGCTCAATCCAATCCCAAAAAGCCGCCGGTCTGGTGCTCCCAAAGCTTGGCGTAAATGCCACCTTGGGCGATCAGATCGGCGTGTGATCCCTGTTCAACAATACGGCCTTTGTCCAGCACCACCAGACGATCCAGCGCCGCGATGGTCGACAGCCGATGGGCAATGGCGATCACTGTTTTACCGTCCATCAAGGTGGTCAGCGAGCGCTGGATCGCCGCCTCGACTTCGGAGTCCAGCGCACTGGTGGCCTCATCCAGCACCAAAATTGGCGCGTTCTTTAACATCACCCTGGCAATCGCGATGCGTTGGCGCTGACCGCCGGACAGCTTGACGCCGCGCTCACCGACCTGGGCGTCGTAGCCGGTGTTTCCAAAGGGGTCTGACAACTCCAAAATGAATTCGTGCGCTTCGGCCATCTTCGCAGCTGCAATCATCTCCTCTTCGGTCGCGTCCGGGCTGCCATACAGCAGGTTTTCGCGGATGGAGCGGTGCAGCAGCGAGGTGTCCTGCGTGACCATCCCGATATTGGCGCGCAGGCTGTCCTGGGTCACCTCATGGATGGGCTGGCCGTCGATGCGAACGGTGCCGCCTTCGGTATCAAAAAACCGCAGCAACAGGTTAACCAGCGTCGACTTACCCGCCCCAGAACGTCCGACCAGACCCACTTTTTCGCCGGGCTTGATCGCTAAATTGAAGCCCTCAAGCACACCCGCTTCTTTGCCGTAATGAAAACGCACCTCATCAAACTTGATGGCGCCCTCTGGGACGACCAACGCTGTCGCCCCGGGCGCGTCTTCAATGCCCTGGGGTCGTGCCAACGTGTTCATGCCATCGGCGACCATCCCAATGTTTTCAAACAGCATGCTGACTTCCCACATAATCCACTGCGCCAGGCCGTTCATTCGCAGTGCCATGCTGATCGCCACAGCGATTGCACCCACGGTGATTAGGCTTTGACTCCAGAGCGTAATGCTGAGCACGGCAACAACGAATATTAATATATTTATCAGAAGGTTAACGCTGACATTTATACCAGTGCCGTAACGCATTTGACGGTGTACCGTGGTCAAGAACTCATCCATGGCGTCGCGTGCGTAGGTCGACTCGCGCTTGGAATGGCTAAAGAGTTTGACCGTTGCAATATTGGTGTAGCTGTCCACCACACGCCCGGTCATGGTGGAGCGGGCATCCGCCTGATCCATCGCGGACTGTTTCAGGCGCGGCAAAAAGTACTTCAATACGCCGATGTAACCGGCCAGCCACAGCAGCATCGGAATCATCAGCAGCGGATCGCTCTGACCCACCAGGATGACCATGGAAATAAAATAGACCACCACGTAGACCATGACGTCGAGAAGCTTCATCACGGTCTCACGGACACTGAGTGCGGTTTGCATCATCTTGGTCGCGACGCGGCCGGCGAATTCGTCTTGGTAAAAGGTCATCGATTGGCCGAGCAAATAGCGGTGCGCGTTCCACCGAATCGACATCGGATAATTACCCAACAGGGTCTGGTGCATAACCAGGCTGCGTAGGGCAATCATCCCGGGCAGCACCACCACGACCAGCACGCCGAATCCAATCAGCTCCGAACGCTTATCCACCCAAAGCGTGGCGGGGTCTTGGTCGACCAGCCAATCGACCAGTTGGCCCATCATGTAAAACAGCCCCGCTTCGAGCACAGCGACAATGGCCGTCAACACCGACAGCGACAGCAGGTACGGCTCCATGCCTTTGGTGTAGTGGCGACAAAATGCGATTAAACCGCGCGGTGGCTGCACCGGCTCGGGGGTTGGAAAGGGACGAGTTAGGGACTCAAAAAAACCAAACATGGGATCTCCAGCAGAGGCTCGAGTGTATCCCTTTCTTACAAAAAAAAGGCCCGACACGTCGGACCTTTTTCACTACCTTGTTTCCCCTTCCCGGGGTCTCGCACGTCAAGGCACGCGCGTTTTCTTCTAAGTCCGCGTAGCGGCCTTGTTAGCCCAAACATTAGGGTCGAATTGACCCGACTGCAACCGACGCATGGTCTAACCCCGTTGCGCAGCTGCAGCACTCAACCGCTCCACAACCAGACGCCAACGCCGACCATTAATGTGCCGGCGATCCGGTTCATCACTCGAACGTTGCTGGCCTGGCGCAAAAACGTCGACAGCATTCGCCCTCCGCTGGCGTACAGCACCAGACTCAAAAACTCTAGGGTCAGAATGATCGCGAGCAGCCACAGCATCTGTTTGCCCAGCGGCTCCGCCGGGTTCAAGAACGGCGGCAACAGCGCCATGAAAAACGCCCAGCCCTTAGGGTTAGCAACCGCCGTCACAAAGCCCTGTGTTGCGAGCGAGCGCGCCGTGGGCGGCACAAAACCCGTGGTGTCCGTTGGCACCGACAGTTTGCCCCTGGACTGCCACATTTGAATGCCAAGCCACACCAAATAGGCACCGCCGAGCCCCTTGAAAACCCAGAAAAACTCGGGCGTCGCCACCATAATCGCCGCCACGCCCATCACCGACAGGCTGGCCACCAGCCCAACGCCGACCAGTTCGCCCACCATCATGTTCAGCGTACGCCGCACCCCGATGGTCATGCCGAGGGTCAACGACAACATCATGCACATCCCCGGCGTAATCGAGACAAAGGCAAAGGTTGATATAAACACCAACAGCGTCGCCGTGGTCATGGCGATGAGGCCTCTCGAATTTCAATGTCTTTGGGCCTGTCCAGGGTAAACAGCGTCGGAAACCGGCGCAGTCCCCATAGCGTAATCAGCACGCCCGCTAAGGCGCCGAGTCCGGCGGTGGCAACGGGGCCCAGGACGGCCGCCAACCCGCCTCCGCGCACATCACCCGCCTCGTTGGATGAGGCGATAAACAAGCTGTTGACCGCGCTGACACGCCCGCGCAGTGAATCGGGCGTTGCGATTTGAACCAGCGTCATTCGAATGTTGACGCTAATCATGTCCGACGCCCCATAAACAAAGAGCGCGGCCAAGCTGAGCCAAAGCAGATCGGACGCCGCAAACACCGCCACTGAGGCGCTGAAAACAAACAGCGCCCATTTCAGCTTGCGTCCAGCATTGCGCAGATCGGCCTTGCGGCGCGCCATGTAAAGCCCCATCAGCACCGCGCCAAAGGCCGGCATCGCGCGCAACAGCCCGAGCCCTTCGGGGCCCACCTGCAGTATATCGGTGGCAAAAATCGGCAGCAGTAC
>CAKZQE010000160.1 GCA_937139465.1 uncultured Gammaproteobacteria bacterium | reverse complement strand
TCAAGCAATCAACACCCAGTTCAGCTACTTTAAGGGCAATTTTGTAGTCAAAATGGATGTCCGCAATCAGCGGCACGCTGACCTGTTCGCGGATTTTGCCGAAGGCCTCGGCGGCGTCCATGCTGGGCACGGACACGCGCACGATATCGGCGCCGGCTTCAACCACCTCGGCGATCTGCGCCAGGGTCGCGGCCACGTCGGTGGTTTCCGTGTTAGTCATGGTCTGGACGCTGATCGGGGCGTCGCCACCGACCTCGACGCTGCCGACTTTAATTTTGCGCGATACGCGCCGGGGAATGCTGTGCTGAAACTTCATGGGGTTCTCAGGGTAAGCTGATGCGGGCCACGTTCTGGCGGGCGCGCTCGGTTAAGTCAAGGACGTCGCCGTCGAACACAAGCTGTGTGGCTTTGACGCTGCCAACCAGCACGTCAAAGGGGCCATCGCCCTCGAATTCGACGGACTCACCGTTGCTTTTCAGGGCGCCGACCAACAGCTTGCCGGCCTCGCGGACTTCGATCCAGCTGTCGTCACTGAATCGCATCACCAATCGGTGGGCTGCCGTTTCAAGTGCGGCCGTGGCCGGTTCCGCCGCTGGTTCCGCCTGGGCTGATTCGGGCTGGCCCACCGCGGGCTGGGCAGCTTCGGTCGCTGACGGCACCGCAACCACGCTTTGCGCCGTCGCCTCAAGGCCCTGGTCGTCCGGCAGCGGTGCCACCTCAACGTCGGGCAACGCCAGCGATGGCGCCACCGGTTCGATCACAAACTCAGGATCGACTTCGGTTTCGACATCGATCGGCGGCAATGCGCGGGTCGCGGTGTCCGTGGTCGCCGCAGGCGGCAGCAACCAATCTTTGATGACGCCGACCGCATCAACGCGAATCAGCACCACAACGACGATAAAACCGAGCACATAGGGCAGGTACTTGATCCAGCGCCGGGCCGGGTGCTCCTTCAGCGGTGCCGACATGGCGCCAGGCTGAGCCACCGTCACGGTTTGCATCTTGCCGCTGGCAGCGCGCCAACGGTTAAACGGGTCCATGATATCCGCGTCGGACAGGCCCAGGGCTTTTTGCACATTCAGCAAATACCCACGAACAAAGGGCAGGCCCGGCAGGCTGTCGTAGTCATCAGCCTCTA
>CAKZQE010000159.1 GCA_937139465.1 uncultured Gammaproteobacteria bacterium | reverse complement strand
GGATCGCACCGGACTCAAAAACGGTCTGCGGATCACCGCCATCGCTGGGTGCGTGATCGACAATCGCTGGCATGCGGTTGTTGGGCGCGAAGGCCAAAAATTCGGGCTTGAACTGATCACCCGCCCCAATGTCGACGGGGTGAATGGTGTAATCGAGGCCGGCTTCTTCGAGGAATAGGGTAATTTTGTGGCCATTCGGCGTCGGCCAGTAGTGCAGATCGATCATCGTGGTGCCTTATTTGGGTAAGGCCGACACTCTGCACCCCTCAGTCCGGCGTATCAAGTACAGCGAGTGGCTGCCGTCAAACCGCTTCAGAAGCGCCCGCGCAGTGTCGTCGCTGGCCCCCACGGCGGTTAAGGCCGCCAGCTTGACCCACCCATTGGCGCGCCCCAGGTGGGCCACACAGTGCGCCTCGGAAAGGTGCGGGTGGATTCGGCGCAGCATGTCGATTCGAGTCGCCGCCAAAGGCTGGCTTTCCGCGCGCATGTCGACCATTAAGTTTTTGTAGGTTCTGTTGAGGCGCACCATCAACAGGTTGGACCATAGGTTGAGCAGGCTACGAGCCGCTAGGTCCTGAGCGGGCCGTGATGCCCCATGCAGCACATCGGCCATGACGGGCATGGCCAGCGGCGCATTCGATAGGGCCAGCAACTCGACGGCATCAACCGGGGCCAACGCGACCACAAGGGCCGAGCGTGACAACGCGATCGACAGAGCTGCCCGAGTAAAAGGCGTGTCCGAATCGGCAACGCCCACTACCACATCGTGCTGGGTGACCTGCAAGTTGTTCATGCGCCGAGCCGCCTCGCCTTGTTCGTGGCCGGCGCCGGGTACCGAATCGGTGGCCCCGCGCGCGCCCTCGGCCATCAATACCGACAATCGCTCCCGCGGCCAGCCAAAACACTCATGCAACTCAAGGCTGGTGTTAAGCACCAAGCGGCCAGACGCCCCGCTGCCGACAAAAATAATCCGTCCAGCGTCGTTTCGCAGGCGGTTCGCGGCGCGCTTGATGATGTCGGACAGTTCAGGCTGTAGCTTTCGGCACGCCGCTAGGGATTGAGCCTGGGCAAGCAGTAGACGATCAATGGCGGCATCGTTTCCGAGCGACTCGAGGCCACTTTCGGGGCGCGCCACAGTAATTTGACTCAATGGCATTCAGCGTCCTTGTCCACACAACTGCTCTCACGATAGAGGCTGGCGGCAAGGCGTCCGTTAACTGTTTCGCAAAGGTGGTTAGTACTGACTCAGCGTTCGAATCAGATTCTGATAGTTGCGGGCATCGGCATCCGTGAAACGCTGATATTGCGCCACGGGCATGTCAGCCAGGCGTGCAGCGCGCTCTAGGAAAACGCCAGAGGTGAAGGGGCTGGCAAATAACACCGGTGCAGGCACCTGAAACGGGCCGGCAATTTCGCGAAGCTGGACACCCAAGCGATTGGCGTAAGCTTCGGCCACGTCGGTCGGCGTCATGCACCCGACGTTTTGCTGCGTCAGAACGCTTCGGAGGCAGTTCGCATGGTCGGCGTACTCGACGTACCGGTATTCGTGACCAAACACGGCCCGGGAAACAGTGGCGCCCATCGACTGTCGCGGCGGCGTGCCCACGGTGGTGATTAATTCATTCGTTGCCGCCAGCTGGTAGAGCGATATGTTCTGCTCCCCACGGCGGCGTAACACGGGAATCCAACCGGCATCGACCGCTTCATTGAAGAACATGGCAGATAATTCGGCGAAGTCACCAGGCGAGCGCTCGACCCGCAGTAGCCGCGAAACCTGGTGGTAGCGCACGAGGCGCAGGTCCAATGCGTAGCCGAGCCGGTCACCGACCTTTTCCGCTAACACGACCGCATCCTCGGTTACCGAGACGCTTGGCCTGTAGCGGAGGTACAAAAGCTCGGCGGCGGCTGCGAGCTGCACTGCGCTTATCCCAAGCAGCATGAGCACGGGCTTAAGTAGTAAGTATTTCACCCGTTGATTGTAGCCGCAGATCCACCTTCCAACGAGCACCTTGGTCCCAGTTGACGATCGCTCGAGTTTTTTCGTGACAAGGCTTGAATTTTCGAGCGAAAAAGGAATAATGCGCCCCACAAACGCGGAGGCACTGCCAGTCTTCGAACAACGTTTGCCCCCTGCTTGCAGGGATGGAGGGATGGCAGAGCGGTTGAATGCACCGGTCTTGAAAACCGGCATAGGTTAATAGCCTATCCAGGGTTCGAATCCCTGTCCCTCCGCCACACACTACGACTAGGCCTCTGATTATCAGGGGCTTTTTTGTTTTCAGCAGGTGACTCGCCCACGTTTCCCCCCCCAAATCTGGGTGAAAAATCATCAATCAGGCTTGAGGGTGAGTTCTTTGCCCTGAGTGCCGACCGTGGCAATTAAATCTCGTGTCAAATTGTTATTTCATTTCGATTTCATGAAAGTTTTAGCCTCGACCTTTGCATGTATCGCAGTTTTGACGGGATGCTCCGCTAGCCTTGCAACCTATTACGCCGATTGTAGACCCATCAATGACTGACATGGCTCAGTTAGAAAAGGATTTGATTCATGCCGCGGAATTGCCTCATCAGTTAAGTCTGCATATGACAAGCACGCATCTAAGCGATTGATGGTTAGCGTTGCGGTCGGTGCGGTAACAGGAGCAGTGATAGGATCTGCCGTTGGATCAGACACCGAATATCAAGGAGACCTGACGAGATACGGCGCCGCCGCTGGCGCGGCGGGCGCCGCATCGGTCTTCGCCGGCGCGGCCACCCCGAACGAGAAAGGCGAGGGAGCGGCTGCCGAAGGCGCCGCGACAAGGGACGGCGCCGCGGGTGCGGCGGCGGAAGGCGCCCC
>CAKZQE010000158.1 GCA_937139465.1 uncultured Gammaproteobacteria bacterium | reverse complement strand
AGCAGAACCGCAAAACCGCCCTGCCCGTGCGGCGCAGAAAACTCGCGACGCTCGCCCAACAGTTGCAGCGCAAACGCCGTGGACGACAACGCCAGCCCCAGGCCAATGACCAGCGCCAAAGACCACGAGGCCCCAAACCCAACCGCCACCAGCGCAACCAGCGCGGTCGTGACAACCAACTGTGGCAAACCGAAACGCAGCATGGCTGCGCGGGTCTGGCTTAAGCGCGGCCCCTCAAGCTCTAACCCGATCAAAAACAGCAGCAGCACCACCCCAAGCTCGGCGAAATGCAAAATGCCTTCAGCTTCCTTAAACACACCCAGGCCATAGGGGCCCAGGCACAGCCCGGCAATAAGGTACCCAAGCACCGTGCCTAATTTGAGTAATCGCGATAACGGAACCACGATGACCGCGGCGCCCAAAAACAAAAGGGTGTTAACCAATAAACTGTGGGTGTCCAAGGTGTGCTCACTGCATCGAGAAGTTCGCTAAGATCGTGACACATTTCGCTGTAGGCTCACCATGAAACCTTTGACCTTTGACATCCGCAATCTTCCGTTCGCCGGCACCGTGACCCGCTGGCACAGCGTCAATTGCCACCGCTACCCCTCAATTGCCGAGCACTCGGCCCTCGTTGCCCTCTACGCTCGGGAAATCGCCGCCAGGGTGGTGCCGGACTTGAGCGCCGAACAGCAGGTGTTGCTGTATGAACTGGCGCTGGTTCATGACCTCAGTGAGATCGTCACCGGTGACATGCCATCCCCCATCAAACGTGCGCTGCGGGAACACTTTAAGGGGCAACCATCGCCCGTCGATCAGCTGGAGCGAGCGATCTGCCCTGATGCGGCAGAACGCGAGGACCTGGCCCAGCAGCCCGAGCAATCCTACCTCTGGCGAATTTTGAAATTGGCGGACATCTTGGATGCACTGGTCGTGATCCGTCAGGAAGGCAAGGGCCCGGCCCGGGACGTTATTAGCGCTGAGCGCGGGGCGGCCTTTGAAGCGCTGCTGGCGAAGGCGCAAAGCGAGCACCCACAGTTAAACTGGGAAGGCGCCCGGGTCGTGCGTGATCGGGTGTGCGAACTCAAACACGTGCAACTTGATGAGTTCGGGCGCGACTAAGCCGCGCGATAACCAAAGCGCATGCCGCCCCAGTGCTTGCCACCCACATACAAGGGTACCGACAGGTCGTGCATGATCTCGCCGGTGTCGCGCATATAGGTTTGAACCAGCATCGAATCCGTGTGCGCGCCACAGCGCCGTCCAGTGGGATCATCGAAGATCCGCTTGGTGCGGTTGTGGGCCAGGTCGTAATCCGGATCACCGGTCAAGGGCTCACAGAAGGCCGCATTGTGGGTGGCCACGTAGCCGTCCGGGTCTGTGCAGATTGCGTACACCAGCTCGTCACGGGTCGCCAGCACGGGCTCCTGTAAGGGCCCAACGACGCGGTCGAAAAAGCCATCGTACTGCGTCGTAAAGCGTGGCGGATTGGTGTCGGGGGTTGGCTTGTGCTGACGATCAAACAGCTGCGACTCGGTAAGCTCACCGGTGCGCAGGGCCTGTTCCAGGCGCGCTTGAATGGTGTCCGCGGCGGCGCGGGCATGCTCAAAGATTTGGCCATGGGTGCTGTCCGGCGACAGCTTGGCCGCCACCGCGTTACAGGTTTCTGCCTGACGCGTAAGCTCGCCGCACTGCCCGGTCAAGGCCTCAATGGCGTGTTGACTGGCCTGCATATCGCTGCCCATTTCACCCAGCGACGAAGCCAAGCCGGCCACCATGTTGGAGCTTGACCCCAGCGCGTCCGCGATTTCCGACACGCCGGTCTGGATCGTGTCCGCGCGAGTGGCCACTTCACTGAGTACTTCGTTGATGCTCTCAACCTGCTCGGTGCCATGCTCAACGGAAGCTGCGACCTGTTCAATGTTGCCGGCTACGGTCTGGGTGCTGGACTGAATTTGCTGAACCATGGTGCCCACTTCGGTGGTGGCGTCGGCGGTCCGTTGCGCCAGCGAACGCACCTCGTCAGCGACCACCGCAAAGCCGCGCCCCTGCTCCCCAGCACGGGCCGCTTCGATGGCCGCATTTAGGGCCAATAAGTTGGTTTGTTCGGCAATTTTTTCGATGACTTTGGCGATTTCCGCGATCCGGGTGCTTTGCTCGCTGAGCTCATGCACTTGCTCGACCGTGTGTCGGCTTAGCGAACGCGCCTGATGCATATCGTTGACGGTCGCGAGCACAGACTGTTTGCCACGGTCCGAGCCTTGCTTGCTCTCGATCGCGCTGGCACGGACATTGTCCGCAGAAATGCTGATTTGCTGAATGCCCGAGGACAGGGATTCCGAGTGCCGAGAAATGCTGTCCACGGTGGTGACTTTCCGTGAAAAACTGCCGTTTAACGATTGGATCTGATTCCACACCTGGGCCGTCGCGATGGCACTGGCGCCAGCAGCCCCAGCCAGACGCGATAACTCGTCGTCACTGGCTAGGGGCGCAGCCTCAACGGTTTCGGTGACCACCTTGGGACGTTGTCGCCCAAACCACCAACCCGCACTCGCCCCGAGAACCAGCCCAACGATCAGAAAAGCCCCTGTCAGCACACCCATTCGCCCTAGCCTTGGTCAATTACCATTAGGCTTAGGTTGTCGGCCGAGGTACTAGAACCTTGAGTGTTTAGACCACGGTGACCGAGAAAGGTGCCAGGCCTTCAATTCGCCCTTCAAGCACATCACCGCGGGCCAAATCCGAGACACCGGCTGGTGTCCCCGTAAATATCAAGTCGCCGGCCTGCAGCGTCTGCAGCGTCGACAGGTAGGCTATTAATTCCGCGGTCGAGTGAATCATGTCGGACAGGTCGCCGGCTTGGCGAACCTGACCGTTGACTAGCAGCTCGATCCGCCCAGCGGTCAGGTCATTGACGTCGCTGCGCAGGTGCAAGGGTCCTATCGGTGCGGCGCCGTCAAACACCTTGCCGATTTCCCAGGGGCGACCCTTATCGCGGTTGCGAATCTGCAGGTCGCGGCGGGTTAAATCCAAGCCGACGGCGTAGCCTGCAATGCATTCCATAGCCTGAGCGGGCGTTAAGTCACGGCCACCCAATTCCAGGGCCACCACCAATTCGATCTCATGCTGCAGTTTTTGAGTGCCCGGCGGGTAACGGACCTGCCCACTTTGGGTAACGTTGGACGCCGGCTTGATGAAATAAAACGGCGCCTCACGGTCCACCTCGAATCCCATTTCCACGGCGTGGTCACCGTAGTTTCGGCCGATGCAGTAGAGGTTGTGAACGGGAAAGCGACGTTCGTCGTTTAGGATTTCCAGATCGACTAAGTCGTGGGGTTGAAACAGGTGCATGTCAGTCCTCAGCGGGGGTGAAGGGATCCGCGAAGAAATCATGCGGGGCCACGCCCATCAGTGCAACCCGTTGGGACACCTCGCCCACCATGGACGGGTTGCCGGCGCAGAACACTTTCCAGCCCAGCAGGCTTGGGGCCAAGCCGTCTAGGTGGTCAGTGACCCGCGATCCACCCGCTTCAGCGCTGAACACCTGTTGCATGGACGCATCGGCTAGCCCCTTCACCAACCCCTCCAGGGATGCGACATCATAGGCATCCTCAGGTTTGCGATTGCCCCACAGCACCCGCACCGGAAAGGGGTATTCGCGCTGAACCAGATGGGCCAGCAGGGATTTCATCGGCGCCATACCCGTGCCGGTCGCAATCATGGCGATGGGCCCCCTAAGATCGCGTGCGTAGGCGTCACCCATGGGGGCCGTCAGTTCGATGGGATCGCCACGCTTGGCGTGCTCGTATATTTTCGTCCCGGCCTTGCCACTGGGGACGGCGCGGATATGAAACTCAACCACGCCTTGCCCAGGCGGATTGGCCAAAGAGTAAGGCCGCGCGGGGCCGTGGGGGGTGCGCAACAGCCCGTATTGCCCCGGGAAAAAATCCAACACCCCCGCAAGCCGAATTCGCAACTTAACCAAATCCGGCGTCGGCCGCTCAACCCGGGTGATCACACCATCCAGCGTGACTGGGTCCGTTGCCGTCGGCGTCACTGATTCAATGCTCAAATCCGACAACGGACGGGCCCGGCAGGTCAAAATTTCACCGTTCGCTTGCTGCGCCGGCGACAAGGTGGACGTTGGCGGGGCATCGACGCGGCCCTCCACCAGCCGCACACGACAGGCACCGCAATTTCCCGAGCCGCAGCCGTAAACCACCGGATGACCGGCACGCAAAAGACTGCGCAACAGGGTATCGGCCGCGTCTACGGACAGCGTTTCGCCATCAAATTCAAGGGTATAGGTCATTGTCATGGCCGCCGTTATCCCATTCGTATCGATTCAGTTCAAGCTAGGTGCGAATCTGGGCGCCAGCGTTATACTGCGCCCCATGAGTGTATTCGTAACCCAAAAAATATTTTCTGATTTTCCCTGCGCCCACCGTCAGTGGCGCCACGCCGGGCATTGTAAGTTTGTGCACGGGTACAGCCGATCGTTCACACTGGATTTTGGCTGCGAATCGCTGTCGCCCGAGGGATTTGGCGTCGACTTCGGCGGATTTAAAGAACTAAAGAGCTGGCTTGAGGATCAATTCGATCATACGTGCCTCATTAACGCCGATGACCCGGAACTGGCGACCTTTGAGGACCTGCACGAGCGCGGCATCGTCAAGCTGCGCGTGTTGCCCAACGTCAGCATGGAAAACACGGCGAAGTATGTGTTCGACCACGTCGCCCCGTGGATTCAGGAGAACACCGGCGGCCGCGCTTGGCTGATCAGCGTCGAGTGCCGCGAAAACCAAAAGAACTCGGGACTCTACCGCCCCTGAGCTTTAACCAAGCAAACCACGCCTGCGCTACCAATCAACGCGAAGGTCACCATCAACGCCGTCCAGCCATGGGCGTCGTAGACATAGCCCGGTAGCCAGGTGCCAATCACCCCACCCCCGTAATAGTGCGCCACGTACAACCCATTGACCACGCCGCGTAGCTCAGGCTCAGCCTGATTGACTTCGCCCACGGCCAGGGTGTGAATCAAGAACATCGACAGGCAGAACACCCACATCATCACAAACAGCCCCACCACCGGCAGCCAAATGCTGGCCAAAATCGATAGGCACACCAGCACCATAGCGCCTTGCATGGTGCGATCGACCCCGCCGACGGTGCGGGCAATCCGCTGCCCACCCAGCGATGTGGCAATACCGCCCAGATAGCCCACATAGGCCAACCCAATCAGGGCAGGCCCAATACCGCCGTCCAGGGTCGTCAACCGCAATGGCAAGAAGTTCAAAAAGCCTGCAAACACCGCAAACAGGCAACTCACGGCCAGAAACCGCCACAAATTGCCTTGGATGCTCCAGGCGCGTAGCAGGCCCGCACGGGTTGGCAGGGTCGCGTTCATGGCGCGACGCGGAGCTCGCTGCCACGGCAGCACGGCTGCCCCGATTAAACACACCGCGAGCAACCAATAGGTTAAGTGGTAGTCATACCACTGACTGATCCCGCCGCTGACCAAACGCCCCAATAAGCCGCCGACGATGGTCGCGGCCACGTAACGCGCCATGATTGCTTTTAGGCCGAGGCTGTCCTGCTGAGCGCTCAAGTACGCCATCAGAGCCGTCAAAATCGCCGGCATAATCAACCCTTGAATACCGCGCAACACCAAAAACGGCGTGTAGGCATCGATGGCCGCCAAGGCAACGCAGGATAGGCCCAGCGCAACCAGGGCCCAGCGCAGCACCAACAGCGCACTCAAACGTTTCAGGAAATAGCCATACGTCAGCGGTGCAACCGCCATGGGAATCAGCGTCACGGACACCAACAGACCCACCGCGGCCGCATCCACGCCAAACCTGTCGGACAACACAGAGATCAGCGGCTGCGGCACATACATGACGCAAAACACCAGCACCGTAACGGCGAGCAAAATTCGAGAGTGATTCACAATAAAAAGGGGCTGATCCAGCAAAACCGGCAGTGTACTCTGCCACCCCAAACACCACTACCGAAGGATAAAACATGGCTTGGGCCGCACTGATCATGGCGATGCTGATATGGAGCTCATCCTTTGTGGCGTCCAAGTTGGTGCTGGTGGATTTCACCCCCGAGCAGGCGGTGGGCCTGCGCCTGTTACTGGCGGCTGCGGTGACGCTGCCGTGGCTGTTGATTTGGGGCCGGGCGCATCTGCGGCGCATGACGGCAAGTCACTGGAAGTGGCTGGTGTTAATGGCCCTGTTTGAACCCTGTTTGTATTTTTTGGCCGAAATGAACGGCCTACTTTACACCAGCGCCAGCGCTGCGGGCTTGGTCACATCGACCCTGCCACTATGGATTGCCCTCGGTGCCTGGTTGTTATTAAAAGAGCAAATCGGCCCGCGCCTGATTGTCGGGCTGGCGTTGGCCCTCACAGGCACCCTGACCATGACGTTGCTTGGACAAACCAGCGAGGCAGCCCCCAACCCGTTATTGGGCAACGCGCTCATGGTGCTGGCCATGCTGATGGCCACTGGCTATGTGTTGGTCGCAAAACGATTAACCAATGAGCTGTCGCCGTGGCTGATTACGGTCTTACAGATCTGGGTCGGAGCGGTCTTTTTCGTACCGTTTTTGCTGCTCGATCCGCCGAACCTCACCACCCCCAGCGCAACCGCGTGGCAAGCCATGGTGTGGCTCGGCGTCGTCGTCAGCCTTGGGGCCTATGGCCTGTACAACCTCGGCATCAGCCAAGTCTCGGCGCAGGTGGCCGGCATGTCCGTCAACCTGATCCCGCTGTTCACCCTGGTGCTGGCCGGTACGATCTTGGGCGAGCGACTGTCCATCGGCGAGCTACTAGGCGGCGCCTTAATCCTGATTGGCATTCTCGTGGCGTTATGGCCGCGACCGACCTCAGTCCCCGAGCAGGTAGCCTGACCGCCAGGGCAACGGCTGCTCCCCAGCGATTTTGCAAATGGCTTGGCCGGCGCGCACGTAGCGGCGAATGATCGTGGTCATCACCAAGCCGTCGTTTCGTGCGGTGATCGCGGTTCGTGTGGTCTGGGTCGGGTCCAGGCCGCGCAGGGTTGCAACAGGCTGCCCACGAGTGACGCGGTCACCGATACCCACGTGCCATTCGATCAAGCCGGCTGCGGGGCTTGGTAGCAGGTCAACCGCCTCCAAACTCACCTCCAAGACGTCAAAGGGTTCAATCGCTTGACCGCCGGACACCGCACCGATGTGGGTTAGATAGCGGATTAGTCCCTCAGCATCCTGCTGCGCAAAGGCATCGCTGACATCAAATTCGCCGCGGCACTCAACCGTGCAGCCACGGCAGCCCACGGGAATCGGTAGCTGCGGAAAATCAGCGGCCAATCGCGCCCACAGCCCAGGCCCCGCCTCGTCAAAACTGGCCCCGCCGCTGTCGTCCGCGAGCATCGACACCCGCACCTTTAGTGCTTGTGCTAAGGGCCGCAGCTCAGCATAGGCACGCTTGGAGGCATACATGTGCATCAACGCATGATCATCACAGTGCAAATCAATCAGGTAGTCCGCATCCAGGGCCCACCCAAACAACGCGAATTTGTGCTGCTGACTCACCCCGCTGGGTGTCAGGCTGGCGGCGATATCCCGCAGTGCACCACGAATCAGCCGTTCGTTGGCTAATTCGTCCTGACCGAGCCGGTCCGCGACACGGGCTTTTAGCGCCGGGTAAACGTCCGGATAGCCGCGATTGAAGTTAATGCCCGAGTCGGCGTCGTAACGCCCCTGGTGGTGCGACTGAATGAACTGACCGAGCCCAATGGGGTTGGCCACCGGCACCAACCGTATGGTGCCGCGGATGGCGCCACTGGCCTCCA